>NZ_JBEYZD010000011.1:0-168252 GCF_040645895.1 Streptomyces olindensis
CCGCAGCGGTTGGCGCGTCAACGAACAGTCAGTCGGCACGCAAGTCGATCGCGCCGTTCCGAGGACGGACACCCCCCGGCGCGGCCCCGACCCACCCCCGGCGAGAAGGCGAAGACGCGCACCCCCGCACAGCCGCACAGGCCGCCGCTCAGCTCTCCGTCAACCCCGCCACCAGCTCATCAGCCGCCCGGTACGGATCCAGCTCCCCCGCCACGATCCGCTCGGCCAGAGCGCCCAGCCGCCGGTCCCCGTGCAGGTCCCCGATCCGCTCCCGCAGCGCCGTCACCGCGATCGTCTCGACCTCCCGCGCGGCCCGGGACATCCGCCGCTCCGCGAGCACCCCCCGCTCCTCCATCCAGGCCCGGTGCTTCTCCAGCGCCTCGACGACCTCGTCCATGCCCTCGCCCCGCGCGGCCACGGTCTTCACGATCGGGGGACGCCAGTCCCCTGGCCCCCGCGCCTCCCCCAGCCCCAGCATGTGGTTCAGCTCGCGGGCCGTCGCATCGGCCCCGTCCCGGTCGGCCTTGTTCACGACGTACACGTCGCCGATCTCCAGGATCCCGGCCTTGGCCGCCTGGATCCCGTCCCCCATCCCCGGCGCGAGCAGCACCACGGACGTGTCCGCCTGGGAGGCGATCTCCACCTCGGACTGCCCGACCCCCACCGTCTCGACGAGGATCACGTCGCAGCCGGCCGCGTCCAGGACCCGGATGGCCTGCGGGGCCGCCCACGCCAGCCCGCCCAGATGCCCCCGCGTGGCCATCGAGCGGATGTACACACCCGGGTCGGACGCGTGCTCCGACATCCGCACCCGGTCCCCGAGCAGCGCACCGCCCGAGAACGGGGAGGACGGGTCGACGGCGAGCACGCCGACCCGCTTGCCCTGCTTGCGGTACGCGGAGACCAGCGCCGAGGTCGACGTCGACTTGCCCACGCCCGGCGACCCTGTCAGCCCCACCACGTACGCCCCGCCCGTCAGGGGCGCGAGCGCCGCCATGACCTCCCGGAGCTGCGGGGACGCCCCCTCCACCAGCGAGATCAGCCGGGCGACGGCCCGCGGCCGCCCCTCCCTGGCCTGGGCCACCAGCGTGGAGACGTCCTGCATCACAGCTCCGTTCGTGAAAGGGAGGTCCGAAACCGCCGTCAGGCCTTCGGTACCCGGACGATCAGCGCGTCACCCTGGCCACCGCCACCGCACAGCGCCGCGGCGCCCACGCCGCCGCCCCGCCGCTTCAGCTCCAGCGCCAGGTGCAGCACGAGCCGCGCACCGGACATCCCGATCGGGTGACCCAGGGCAATGGCACCACCGTTGACATTCACCTTTTCGGTGGACACCCCGAGGTCCTTCATGGACTGCACGGCGACCGCCGCGAACGCCTCGTTGATCTCGATGAGGTCGAGGTCCTCGACGCCCAGCCCCTCCTTCTTCAGCGCGTGCTGGATCGCGTTGGACGGCTGCGACTGCAGCGAGTTGTCCGGCCCGGCCACGTTCCCGTGGGCACCGATCTCGGCGATCCACTCCAGGCCGAGCTCCTGCGCCTTGGCCTTGCTCATCACGACCACGGCGGCGGCGCCGTCGGAGATCTGCGAGGCGGAACCGGCCGTGATCGTGCCGTCCTTGGAGAACGCCGGGCGCAGCTTGCCGAGCGACTCCGCGGTGGTGTCGCCGCGGATGCCCTCGTCCTTGCTGAACAGCACCGGGTCGCCCTTGCGCTGCGGGATCTCCACCGGCGTGATCTCGGCCTCGAACAGGCCGTTCTTCTGCGCGGCGGCGGCCCGCTGGTGCGACAGCGCGGCGATCTCGTCCTGCTCGGCCCGGCCGATGCCGAGGCGGGTGTTGTGCTTCTCCGTGGACTCGCCCATGGCGACGCCGTCGAAGGAGTCGGTCAGGCCGTCGTACGCCATCGCGTCGAGCATCTGGACGGCGCCGTACTTGAAGCCCTCACGGGACTTGGGCAGCAGGTGCGGGGCGTTGGTCATGGACTCCTGGCCGCCGGCGACGACCACGTCGAACTCGCCCGCTCGGATCAGCTGGTCGGCGAGCGCGATGGCGTCGAGTCCGGACAGACACACCTTGTTGATGGTCAGCGCCGGCACGTTCATCGGGATGCCCGCCTTCACGGCCGCCTGGCGCGCCGGGATCTGCCCCGCCCCGGCCTGGAGCACCTGGCCCATGATCACGTACTGCACCTGGTCGCCGCCGATCCCCGCACGGTCGAGGGCGGCCTTGATCGCGAAGCCGCCGAGGTCGGCTCCGGAGAAGGACTTGAGCGAACCGAGCAGCCGTCCCATGGGCGTACGCGCGCCCGCGACGATCACCGAGCTGTTCGCTTCAGAGGTTCCAGAAGTCATGAGCTGCGATCCCCTTACCGGCTGCACAGCCGAGGAGTGAACGAGGGTTTACTTCGAATGTACTGAGTGGCACTCCGTGCCGTCATCGGGCTGTCGGTGTGATCGCGCGCACGTTGCGTAACCACCTCGGGGGCGCTGCACTGAATCCATGCTGACGCGAATCGACCACATCGGAATCGCCTGTTTCGACCTCGACAAGACCGTCGAGTTCTACCGTGCCACCTACGGCTTCGAGGTGTTCCACTCCGAGGTCAACGAGGAGCAGGGCGTGCGCGAGGCCATGCTCAAGATCAACGAGACGTCCGACGGCGGCGCCTCCTACCTGCAGCTTCTGGAGCCGACCCGCGAGGACTCCACCGTCGCGAAGTGGCTGGCGAAGAACGGGGAGGGCGTCCACCACATCGCTTTCGGTACGGCGGATGTGGACGCCGAGTCCGCGGACATCCGCGACAAGGGCGTACGCGTGCTGTACGAAGAGCCGCGACGCGGTTCCATGGGGTCACGGATCACCTTCCTGCACCCCAAGGACTGTCATGGCGTACTGACAGAACTGGTCACTTCGGCGCCCGTTGAGTCACCTGAGCACTGACCCTCGTACATAGGGGCCGGTAGGGTTGGGTGCGGTCGCCGCTCAGCCAGGGTGACCGCGGTCCCGCCGTGCGACGGCAGGACCACCGGGGTCCGGGTTTCGGGGGAAGAGCGTCGGGGCAGCAGCCTCTGCTCCGCCGATGATCTGACACCATTCCCCGGGGGCCCCGTTCGGCGGATGGACGGAGCTCGTTCGGAAAGAGTTGCGACCAGGGGACGGATGGGACCGCGCAGTGCGGGGCTACGAGAGCCAGGAGCGAGAGCCGGCGGCTGACGTCGACCACCTCTCTCGGTTCGAAGCCGAGATGAAGCGGCTGAAGACCGAACGGGAAAAGGCGATCCAGCACGCCGAGGACCTCGGCTACCAGGTCGAGGTGCTGCGCGCCAAGCTGCACGAGGCGCGGCGCACCATCATGTCCCGGCCCTCCTTCGAGGGGGGCGACATCGGCTGGCAGGCCGAGCAGTTGCTGCGCAACGCGCAGATGCAGGCCGACCAGATCCGGGCGGACGCCGACCGGGAACTGAGCGAGGCCCGGGCCCAGACCCAGCGGATCCTCCAGGAGCACGCCGAGCAGGCGGCCCGGCTCCAGGCGGAGCTGCACCAGGAGGCGGTGACCCGGCGCCAGCAGCTGGACCAGGAGCTGTCCGAGCGCCGCCAGACGGTCGAGTCGCACGTCAACGAGAACGTGGCGTGGGCGGAGCAGCTGCGCGCCCGCACCGAGCAGCAGGCCCGCCGGCTGCTGGAGGAGTCCCGCGCCGAGGCCGAGCAGGCCATGGCCACCGCCCGCGCGGAGGCCGAGCGGCTGACGACCGAGGCCCGGCAGCGGCTGACGAACGCGGCCGAGGAGGCCCGCGCCGAGGCCGAGCAGATCCTGCGCCGCGCCCGCACGGACGCCGAGCGCCTGCTCAACGCCGCCTCCACGCAGGCCCAGGAGGCCACCGACCACGCCGAGCAGCTGCGGACGTCCACCGCCTCGGAGTCGGAGTCGGCGCGCCGCCAGGCCCAGGAGCTGAGCAAGGCCGCCGAGCAGCGGATGGCCGAGGCCGAGGAGGCGCTGCGCAAGGCGCAGGCCGAGTCGGAGAAGCTGGTCGCGGAGGCCAAGGAGGCCGCCGCCAAGGCCCTGGCGAGCGCCGAGTCCGCGAACGAGACGCGCACGCGCACGGCCAAGGAACAGGTCGCCCGGCTGGTCGAGGAGGCCACGAAGGAGGCCGAGAACACCAAGTCCGAGGCGGAGCAGATCGTCGCGGACGCCCGGGCCGAGGCCGAGAAGATCGTCGCGGAGGCCTCCGAGAAGGCCCGCACGCTCACGGCCGAGGAGACCGCGACCCAGCTGTCCAAGGCGGCCCGGACGGCCGAGGAGGTCCTCACCAAGGCGTCGGAGGACGCCAAGAAGACCACCAAGGCCGCGGCCGAGGAGGCCGAGCGGATCCGCAAGGAGGCCGAGGCCGAGGCGGACCGGCTGCGTGCCGAGGCGCACGACATCGCCGAGCAGCTCAAGGGCGCGGCGAAGGACGACACGAAGGAGTACCGCGCCAAGACGGTCGAGCTGCAGGAGGAGGCGCGCCGGCTGCGCGGCGAGGCCGAGCAGCTGCGGGCGGACGCCGTCGAAGAGGGCGAGAAGATCCGCGCCGAGGCCCGCAAGGAGGCCGTGGCGCAGATCGAGGAGGCGGCGAAGTCCGCCGAGGAGCTGCTCGCCAAGGCCAAGGCGGACGCGGACGAGCTGCGGACGACCGCCCAGACGGACAGCGAGAAGGTCCGCACCGAGGCGATCGAGCGGGCGACGACCCTGCGCCGGCAGGCCGAGGAGACCCTCCAGCGCACGCGGCAGGAGGCCGAGCGGCACCGCGAGGAGGTCATCGAGCAGGCCGAGTCCCTCAAGGCGGACGCCGAGCGCGCGGCGCGCGAGCTGCACGAGGAGACCGAGCGGGCCATAGAGGCCCGTCGCGCGGAGGCCGCCGAGGAGCTGACGCGGCTCCAGACGGACGCGGAGGAGCGGCTGGCGGCCGCCGAGCAGGCGCTGTCGGACGCCCGTGAGGAGGCCGCGCGGATCCGCCGCGAGGCCGCCGAGGAGAACGAGCGGCTGCGCGCCGAGGCCGCCGAGCGGATCCGTACGCTCCAGCAGCAGGCCGAGGCCGAGGCCGAACGGCTGCGCGACGAGGCCGCGTCGGACGCGTCCGCGGCGCGTGCCGAGGGCGAGGCCGTCGCCGTACGCCTGCGGTCGGAGGCGGCGAGCGAGGCCGAGCGGCTGAAGTCGGAGGCGCAGGAGAGCGCCGACCGGATGCGCGCGGAGGCGCAGGCCGCCGCCGAGCGGCTCGCCACGGAGGCGTCCGAGACGCTGGCCGCCGCCCAGGAGGAGGCCAACCGGCGCCGCCGCGAGGCCGAGGAACTGCTCGGCAGCGCCCGGCAGGAGGCCGACCAGGAGCGCGAGCGGGCCCGCGAGCAGAGCGAGGAGCTGCTGGCCTCGGCGCGCAAGCGCGTGGAGGAGGCCCAGACCGAGGCCGTCCGGCTCGTCGAGGAGGCCGACCGGCGCGCCACGGAGATGGTGTCGGCGGCCGAGCAGCACGCGCAGCAGGTCCGGGACTCCGTCGCGGGGCTGCACGAGCAGGCCCAGGAGGAGATCACCGGGCTGCGCTCCGCGGCCGAGCACGCGGCGGACCGTACGCGGCGGGAGGCCCAGGAGGAGGCGGACCGCGTCCGCTCCGACGCCTACGCCGAGCGGGAGCGGGCGAGCGAGGACGCGAGCCGGCTGCGGCGCGAGGCGCACGAGGAGACCGAGGCCGCCAAGGCGCTCGCCGAGCGGACGATGTCCGAGGCGATCGCCGAGGCGGAGCGGATCCGCACGGAGGTCTCCGAGCACGCCCAGCGGGTGCGCACGGAGGCGTCGGACGCGATCGCCGAGGCCGAGCAGAGCGCCGCGCGCACCCGGGCGGACGCCCGGGAGGACGCCAACCGCATCCGGTCGGACGCGGCGACACAGGCGGACACCCTCATCACCGAGGCGCGCAACGAGGCGGAGCGGCTCACGACCGAGACGGTCCAGGAGACCGACCGGCTGCGGATGGAGACGGTCACCGAGGCCGAGCGGGTCCGTACGGAGTCCCTCTCCGAGGCCGAGCGCGTCCGCTCCGAGGCGGCCGCGGAGGCCGAGCGGCTGCGGGCCGAGTCGGTCGCCAAGGCCGACCAGCTGATCGGGGAGGCCACCGGCGAGGCGGAGCGGCTGCGGGCCGAGGCCGCCGAGACGGTCGGCTCCGCGCAGCAGCACGCCGAGCGGGTCCGCTCCGAGGCCGAGCGCGTCAAGGCCGACGCGGAGACGGAGGCGGAGCGGCTCGTCGCCACCGCGCGCGAGGAGGCCGACCGCACGCTGGACGAGGCCCGCAAGGACGCCAACAAGCGGCGCTCCGAGGCGGCCGAGCAGGTCGACAAGCTCATCTCGGAGACCACGGCCGAGGCGGACAAGCTGCTCAGCGAGGCACAGCAGCAGGCGCACAAGACCACCGCGGAGGCCGAGGCGCAGGCCGACACGATGGTGGGCGCGGCCCGCACGGAGGCCGACCGGCTCGTGTCCGAGGCGACGGTCGAGGGCAACTCGCTGGTGGAGAAGGCCCGTACGGACGCGGACGAGCTGCTGGTCGGCGCGCGCCGGGACGCCACGCAGATCAGGGAGCGCGCCGAGGAGCTGCGCGACCGCATCACCTCGGAGATCGAGGAGCTGCACGAGCGGGCCCGCCGCGAGTCGGCCGAGACGATGAAGGCAGCGGGCGACCGCTGCGACGCGCTCGTCAAGGCGGCCGAGGAGCAGCTCGCGAAGGCGCAGGCGAAGGCCAAGGAGATCGTGTCGGAGGCCAACTCCGAGGCGGGCAAGGTCCGCATCGCCGCCGTGAAGAAGGCCGAGGGGCTGCTCAAGGAGGCCGAGCAGAAGAAGAACACGCTCGTCCGGGAGGCCGAGGAGCTGAAGGCCGAGGCGATCCGCGAGGCCAAGCGCACGGTCGAGGAGGGCAAGCGCGAGCTGGAGGTCCTGGTCCGCCGCCGGGAGGACATCAACGCCGAGATCTCCCGTGTCCAGGACGTCCTGGAGGCGTTGGAGTCCTTCGAGGCCCCGTCCACGGCCAAGGACAACGGGGTCAAGGCGGGAGCAGCGGTCGGCGCACCCCGTTCGGGTGGCAAGACTTCGGAAAGCTAGCGAAGCGGGGCGAATCCGGTGTCTGCTTGGGCCTTTGACCAAGTCTTTGGCAAGCAGTCCGACGGTCAGCCACTCAAAAGGGGTGTCATTTTCCAGATCAAACGCGCATCCGCTCGATGACACACCGTTTCGGCCCCTAGGATTCCACCTATCACCTCACCGGTCTCATTCGACAGGAACCCCATGAGCGACACTTCCCCCTACGGCTTCGAGCTTGTGCGGCGTGGGTACGACCGCGCTCAGGTGGACGAACGTATCTCCAAGCTCGTCTCCGACCGTGACAGCGCTCTCGCCCGCATCACCGCTCTGGAAAAGCGCATCGAGGAGCTCCACCTCGAGACGCAGAACGCCCAGGCCCAGATCAGCGACGCCGAGCCGTCGTACGCGGGTCTCGGCGCGCGCGTGGAGAAGATCCTCCGCCTCGCCGAGGAAGAGGCGAAGGACCTGCGCGAGGAGGCCCGGCGCGCGGCGGAGCAGCACCGCGAGCTCGCCGAGTCGGCGGCGCAGCAGGTGCGCAACGACGCCGAGTCGTACTCCGCGGAGCGCAAGGCCAAGGCCGAGGACGAGGGCCTGCGGATCGTCGAGAAGGCCAAGAGTGACGCCGCCCAGCTGCGTGCCGAGGCGCAGAAGGACGCGCAGTCCAAGCGCGAGGAGGCGGACGCCCTCTTCGAGGAGACCCGCGCCAAGGCCGCGCAGGCCGCCGCCGACTTCGAGACGAACCTCGCCAAGCGCCGCGAGCAGTCCGAGCGCGACCTGGCCTCCCGTCAGGCCAAGGCCGAGAAGCGCCTGGCCGAGATCGAGCACCGCGCCGAGCAGCTCCGTCTGGAGGCGGAGAAGCTGCGCACGGACGCCGAGCGCCGCGCCCGCCAGACGGTGGAGACGGCCCAGCGCCAGGCCGAGGACATCGTGGCCGACGCCAACGCCAAGGCCGACCGCATCCGTTCGGAATCCGAGCGCGAGCTGGCCGCCCTCACCAACCGCCGCGACTCCATCAACGCGCAGCTGACGAACGTCCGCGAGATGCTCGCGACGCTCACGGGCGCCGCGGTGGCCGCCGCCGGCACGCCGGCCGAGGACGAGCCGATCTCCCGTGGGGTCCCGGCCCAGCAGTCCCGGTAACAGCCCGGCATACGGAGTCTGAATCTCCGCAAAGCCCTCTGCCGCTCGGGTGGCAGAGGGCTTTGTCCCGTTCTAGCGTGGCGGGCATGATTGAGCTGGAGGGGCTGACCAAGCGGTACGGCGAGAAGGTGGCGGTCAACAACCTGTCCTTCACCGTCAGACCGGGCATCGTCACCGGCTTCCTCGGGCCGAACGGCGCGGGCAAGTCGACCACCATGCGGATGATCCTGGGGCTCGACCACCCGACCGCCGGCGACGTCCGCATCGACGGCAAGCACTACCAGCAGCTCAAGGACCCGCTGACGTACATCGGCGCCCTGCTGGAGGCCAAGGCCTGGCACGGCGGGCGCAGCGCCTACAACCACCTGCTGTGCCTCGCGCAGAGCAACGGCATTCCGAGGCAGCGGGTCGGCGAGGTGCTGGAGACGGTCGGGCTGACGGCGGTCGCGAAGAAGAAGACCAAGGGCTTCTCGATGGGCATGGGGCAGCGGCTCGGCATCGCGGCCGCGCTCCTCGGCGACCCGCGGATCCTGATGTTCGACGAGCCGGTCAACGGCCTCGACCCCGAGGGCATCCACTGGATCCGCACCCTGATGAAGTCGCTGGCCGCGCAGGGCCGGACCGTGTTCGTCTCCTCCCATCTGATGAGCGAGATGGCGCTGACGGCCGAGCACCTGGTCGTCATCGGGCAGGGGCGGCTGCTGGCGGACACCTCCATGGCCGACTTCATCGCGCGCAACTCGCGGTCGTACGTGCGGGTGCGCAGCCCGCAGCGGGAGCGGCTGCTCGATGTGCTGCACCAGGCGGGCATCGTCGCCGTCGAGAGCGGCGAGGGAGTGCTGGAGGTGGACGGCGGCAAGGCCGAGCAGATCGGCGAGCTGGCGGCGCAGCACCGGATCACGCTGCACGAGCTGAGCCCGCAACAGGCGTCACTGGAGGAGGCGTTCATGCGGCTGACGGCGGAGTCGGTGGAGTACCACGCACACAGCGACACGAGCGCCGGGCCGCCACCGCAGCAGTGGGGCGCCGGCCCGGGGAGGAACTGAGCATGGCGGCGACACAGGTCGTACGGTCGGAGTGGACCAAGATCCGGTCAGTGGCGTCCACGGTGTGGACACTGTCGCTCGTGGTGGTCGTGACGGTCGCCCTCGGCATGCTGATCTCGGCCCTGTCGAAGAACGAGTTCGACTCCATGGGCACGCAGGAGCGGGCGGAGTTCGACCCGACGTTCATCAGTTTCGCGGGGATGAGTCTCGGCCAGCTCGCGATGATCGTGTTCGGGGTGCTGGTCGTGTCGAACGAGTACAGCACCGGCATGATCCGCACCTCGCTGGCCGCCGTGCCGCAGCGCGGCTCCTTCCTGTTCAGCAAGATCGCGGTCGCCACCGCGCTCGCCCTGCTGGTCGGGCTCGTCACCAGCTTCGCCGCCTTCTTCCTGGGGCAGGCGATGCTGGGTGAGCACCGGGCGGAGATCGGCGACCCGGGCGTGCTGCGGGCCGTGTTCGGCGGCGGCCTCTACATGGCCCTGATCGCGATGTTCTCCATGGGCGTCGCCACGATGCTGCGCTCACCGATGCTGTCGCTGGGCATCCTGATGCCGTTCTTCTTCCTGATCTCCAACATCCTGGGGAACGTCGACGCGACGAAGAAGGTCGGCCGGTTCCTGCCCGACCAGGCCGGCAGCAAGATCATGCAGGTGGTGCCGCCCCTCGACGACGACACGCCGTACGGGCCGTGGGGCGGCCTCGGGATCATGGGGCTGTGGGTGCTCGCGGCGCTGATCGGCGGGTACGTCCTGCTGAAGAAGCGCGACGCATAGGGGGCGGACTTGGCGTGACCTTTTACCTCCTCTTGGGTGGAACCGTCAGCGCCTCGATATCCTCCTAACCCTTACGGGGGCGTGTGCCCCGCTGTCCTGAACCTTGCGATGGGTGCGGAGCATGATCGAAGCAGTCGGCCTGACGAAGCGCTACGGCGACAAGACCGCTGTGTACAACCTTTCCTTCCAGGTCCGGCCCGGAGCCGTCACGGGCTTCCTCGGCCCGAACGGCTCGGGCAAGTCGACGACGATGCGGATGATCCTCGGCCTGGACAACCCGACCAGCGGTCACGTCACGATCGGCGGCTATCCGTACCGCAAGCTGCCCAACGCCCCCCGCCAGGTCGGCGCCCTGCTGGACGCCAAGGCCGTGCACGGCGGCCGCGCCGCCCGCAACCACCTGCTGTGCCTGGCCCAGCTGTCGGGCATCCCGGCCCGGCGCGTGGACGAGGTGCTCGGGGTCGTCGGCCTCCAGGACGTGGCGAGGAAGCGGTCCAAGGGCTTCTCCCTCGGCATGGGGCAGCGGCTCGGCATCGCCGCGGCGCTGCTCGGCGACCCGCAGGTGCTGCTGTTCGACGAGCCGGTCAACGGCCTCGACCCCGAGGGCATCCTCTGGGTGCGCAATCTGATGAAGGCGCTCGCGGCGGAGGGCCGGACCGTCTTCGTCTCCTCCCACCTGATGAGCGAGATGGCGCTGACCGCCGACCACCTCATCGTCATCGGGCGCGGGCAGCTGCTCGCCGACATGAGCGTGACGGACTTCATCTCCGCGAACTCCGCCGACTTCGCGCGCGTCCGGACGCCCGACACCGAGCCGCAGCAGCGCGAGAAGCTGTCGGCGGCGCTCACCGAGTCGGGCGGCCACGTGCTGCCGGAGCAGGACGGCGCGCTGCGGGTGACGGGGCTGCCGCTCCCCCGCATCAGCGACATCGCGCACGACCACGGCGTACGGCTGTGGGAGCTGTCGCCGCACCAGGCCTCCCTGGAGGAGGCGTACATGCGGATGACGCAGGCCGCGGTCGACTACCGCTCCACCATCGACCAGAAGGAAGGGCTCCAGCAGCCGCTGCCGCCCGGCGCGCAGCCGCCGATGCCCGTGCCCGGCCAGGGCCAGCCCGGCTGGTACGCCCCGCCGCCGCCCCAGCAGGGCGGGCAGCCGTTCCCGATGCCGCCGCAGGGCGCCCCGGCGGGCCCGTACGGCGCCCCCGGGGCACCGGGCGCCTCCGGCACGGGCACGCCCAACCCGTACGCCCAGCCCGCGCCCCAGGCGCCGCAGGGCACCGCGCAGCCGGCACCGCAGGGCTTCGCACCGCCGTCGCCGCAGGCCCCCGCGCAGCCCGCGCCACAGGCCCCCGCCGCACCGGCCTCCGCGCCCCAGCCCTCCGCCGCACCGGCGTCCGCCGCCCCCGCCCAGCCCGCCGCGGCGCCCGCCGCCCCGACCTCCGACCTGACCAAGCCCGAGGACGCCCGATGAGCAGCCCCCAGCCCCAGATGCCGCAGGCCGCGCCCGCCTGGCACGCGGCGCCCGGTTCCCCGCACTCCGGCTACACCTCGCCGATCCCGGTCGTGCGCACGCACCTCGGGCACGCCATCGCCTCCGAGTGGACGAAGATCCGGTCGGTGCGCTCCACGATGTGGACGCTCGGCGTGTTCGTCCTGCTCGTCATCGGCATCGGCACGCTCACCGGCGTGGTGGTCGCGAACTCCGACCCGGCCCTGGAGGGCGAGAGCCCGCTCGGTCTGGGCTTCTTCGGTCTGCTGCTCGGCAGCATGTGCATCATCACGCTGGGCGTGCTGACCACGGCCTCGGAGTACGGCACCGGCATGGTCCGCACGACGATGGTGGCGTGCCCGAGCCGGGGCCGGGTGCTGACCGCGAAGGCCGTGGTGTTCTTCCTGGTCGCGTTCGTGGTGACGCTGGTGTCCGCGTCCCTCGTCGCCTTCCTGCACGTGGCGATGCTGGAGGGCAGCGGCGCCAAGGACCCCTCCGGCGGGGAGTGGCTGAAGGGCACGG
This sequence comes from Streptomyces olindensis, assembly GCF_040645895.1. Taxonomy (NCBI): domain Bacteria; kingdom Bacillati; phylum Actinomycetota; class Actinomycetes; order Kitasatosporales; family Streptomycetaceae; genus Streptomyces; species Streptomyces olindensis. The sequence goes on from NZ_JBEYZD010000011.1 coordinate 12,074, forward strand.
TCGGCATCGCGGCCTACGTCGCGCTGCTGGGCCTGCTCTCGCTCGCCGTGGGCTCGATCATCCGGCACTCGGCGGGCGCCATCACCATCATGATCGGCGCCGTGCTCGCCCCGCTGGTGATCGCCCTGTTCATGTTCTCGCAGTCGCTGGAGGACGTCCGCCAGGCCCTGTTCGAGTACTCCATCCCGAACCAGCTGAGCGTCTTCTACTCCAACTCCCTCAGCGAGTCCGGCCCGTCCGGCTGGGACCCGCTGTGGATCATCCTCGGCGCGACGGCCGTCGCGTTCGCCGCCGCCTTCGCCCTGCTGGAGAAGCGGGACGTCTGACGTCCGTCAGAACCTGGGCGCGTTACGGGACCGCCGCACCCCCGGGGTGCGGCGGTCCCGCGCGTTCCAGCAGGCCTTGTGCCAGTGCCGGCGGTCGTCGACGCCCGTGTGCTCGGCCCAGGCCACCACGTGCGGCACCCCGTCGGGGATCATCTGGTCGCAGCCGGGGCAGCGGTACGACTTGCCCTGGGCGCTCGCGCCGGCCACGTGCCGCACGCTCCAGTTCTCGCCCTGCCAGTTCTCCGAGGACTGCCAGCCGCCGTAGCGGCCGGGGCGGTCGTCCTCGGCGCTCCGGGCGGACGAAGCGGCGCCCTTGGGTCGGTTGCGACGCGGGGACACGGGACACCTCTCGGGGCTATACAGGAAGCTCGGGCCGTGTCCAGCCTACGCGGCGCGGTCGGGGGTACGCGTACGGCACCAATCGTCACAAGTCCCTCTTCGGGACGAGGCGGGCGCTCCCCCGGGCTCCCCGTGGAGCACCCCATTCTGCAGACAATCCGCAAAATACTCCGCTCGGCCGTGTCCTCGGCACGTGTCAGACGGTTATGCGCTGTAGGGGGAGCTCCGTGTCGGAGCCAAGGAAGCAGGAAAGCAATGCGCGTTGGAAGTTTCGTGTTGGCGGCCCAGTTCCCCGGTCAGGGTGAGGGCGAGGCGCTGCACCGCGCGGTCCGCTCGGCCGAGGTGGCCGAGGAGGCCGGGCTCGACACGGTCTGGCTGGCCGAGCACCACTTCGTGCCGTACGGCACGTGCCCGTCGGCCATCACCCTGGCAGCTTTCCTGCTGGGCCGCACCCGCCGCGTCCGGGTCGGTACGGCGGTCAGCGTGCTGCCCACCACCCACCCCGTGACCCTCGGCGAACAGGCCGCGCTGCTGCATCACACGAGCGGCGGCCGTTTCACGCTCGGGGTGGGACGCGGCGGCCCGTGGGTCGACCTGGAGGTGTTCGGCGCGGGCCTGGAGGCGTACGAGAAGGGCTTTCCGGAGTCCCTGGACGTCCTGGTGCGCTGGCTGCGCGACCCGTCCGTGGCGGCCGACGGGGAGCGTTTCCGCTTCCGGGAAGTCCCGGTGGTGCCGCGGCCGTCGGAGGCCCTGACGGAGGTCGAGGGGCCCGAGCTCGTCGTCGCCTGCACCTCGCCGGCGAGCGTGCGCCTGGCGGCCGAGCGCGGGCTGTCGATGCTGCTCGGGATGCACGTGGGGGACGAGGAGAAGGCCGAGATGGTCGCGCTGTGGCGGCAGCACGCGCGGGCGTGCGGCCGGTCGCCGGAGGAGATCTTCGGCGCGTCCCATGTGTCGGCCGGCGTCTGCCAGATCGCGGACAAGCGGGTCGACGCGGCGGAGACGCTGATGAAGGCGATGCCGGGCTGGCTGAAGCAGGGCCTGGAGGCCCATGTCACGGTCGACGGGCGCACGCGCCGGATGCGCGACCCGCTGGCGTACACCGAACTGCTCTGTGGGCTGCACCCGGTGGGCACACCGCGGCTGTGCGCCGACCGGCTGGCGGCGACCAGCGAGCGAACGGGCATCTCCCGCTTCGCCCTGCTCGTCGAGGGCTCCGGGGACCTGGCGACGACCGAGGAGAACGTGCGGCGGCTGGGCGCCGAGGTGCTGCCCCAACTCGTTTGAGGGCGCCGTGACTTCCTGGGGGCTTGCCGCTCCGGTACAGAACTGCACCTCCCGCGTACGGAGCGGCAAGCAAGCGGCGCCGCGTCAGCAGTCCCGGAATTCGGGCGACTGGTTCAGCACCTGGCTGCGGACCGAGGTGAAGCGGCCCAGCTTCTCGTCGACCGAGGAGTCAAGCGGGAACACGGCCACCCGGTGGCAGTTCTGGAAGGCCAGCCGCACACCGAAGTGCCGTTGCAGCGCGCCGCGTATCGCGTCACTCGCAAGCGCACGCAGCAGCTGGCCGCGTGCCTGCTCGTCCGGCGGAGGCGTCTGGTTGTCGGCGAACGCACCGCCGTCCACCTTCAGCTGGGCCACCAGGGAGCTGATCATCTCCCACGCATAGGGCAGGGAGGTCCGGACGCAGTCGACGAATTCCGCTTCGTCGACCTCGCCTCGCTCGGCCTGTTCGAGTAGGGCCGGTGAGACGTCGAGCGACATGAGTTCTCCTCTCGCACCCCCAACGAGCAGGGGTTGCCTGACAGATGAGGGAGCCCACGACACCGGACACGCTGCGTACACGCGCCGCGACCTCCCGTTCATACGGTAAGCAACCGACGGTGACGGCACCAGGAGAATGCGCAGATGAGGCACTCCCGGTGAGCACACCATGCACACAATCGGCCATTACCGAACACGTGTTTTCCAGGGCGAATCGCGTCGACAGGCGCCTGTCGAGTAGCGTTGCCGACCATGCGTCTCGTCATTGCCCGCTGCTCCGTCGACTACGCCGGGCGGCTCACCGCCCACCTTCCCTCGGCCCCGCGCCTGATCCTGGTGAAGGCGGACGGCAGCGTCTCGATCCACGCCGACGACCGGGCCTACAAGCCCCTGAACTGGATGTCGCCGCCCTGCACGCTGAAGGAGGGCACCGGCGAGGAAGAGGGCGTCTGGACCGTCGTCAACAAGGCGGGCGAGAAGCTCATCATCACGATGGAGGAGGTCCTCCACGACTCCTCGCACGAACTGGGCGTCGATCCCGGCCTGATCAAGGACGGCGTGGAAGCGCACCTGCAGGAGCTGCTGGCCGACCGCATCGAGACACTGGGCGAGGGCTACACGCTCATCCGCCGCGAGTACCCGACGGCGATCGGGCCGGTGGACATCCTGTGCCGGGACGCCGACGGCAAGACCGTCGCGGTGGAGATCAAGCGGCGCGGTGAGATCGACGGCGTGGAGCAGCTGACGCGCTATCTGGAGCTGCTGAACCGCGATCCCCATCTCGCCCCGGTCCGCGGCGTCTTCGCGGCCCAGGAGATCAAGCCGCAGGCCCGCGTCCTCGCGACAGACCGGGGCATCGGCTGCCAGGTCCTCGACTACGACGCGCTGCGCGGCATCGAGGACGACAAGCTGCGGCTGTTCTGACAGCGCGCAGTTTGTTTCCCGCCGCCGTGGCTGAGCGCCGCGGCGGCGGGCGGACGGGCTAGATCACCGGATCCGAACTGCTCTGCGACGCACTCGCCGTAGTGCTCGTCGGGGCGGTCGGCGCCGGGCCGCTGGCCGAGTCGGAGGTGGACGGACTGGTCGTCGTCGGGGTCGTCGTCGGCGAGGGCTGGCCCGTGTCCGTGGGCGTCGGCGAGGGCGAGGTCGGCGTCGGGCTCGTCGGCGGCTTGGTCGACGAGGACGGCGGCTTCGACGTCGTCGGCGGCTTCGACGAGGACGGGGGCTTCGACGAGGACGGCGGCTTGGATGTCGCCGCGGGGTCGCTCGGGTCCGCCGAACCGCTCGGAGAGTCCGTCGGCGTCGGGTCGTCCGACGTGCCGGGCGTGCCGTCCGGGCCCGGGTCCGTCGGGCGGCTGGTTGCCGCGCCGGTGTCGCCGTTGCTGTCGTTGACCGGCCGGTCGGCGCCCAGGCTGCCGCCGCCCGCGCCCTCGCTGGCCGAGGGGTTGACGCCGACCTGGTCGGACGGCGCGCCCGGTTCGTTGTCGGAGGTGGCGCCGAGCGTCACCACCGTGCCGAGCACGGCGACGAGCAGGGCACCCGCTCCGGCGGCCACCAGATTGCGGCGGGCCAGGCCCTTGAGGCCGCCCCGGGCCTTGCGCGAGGGCGCGGGTGAGCTGCGGTGGGTGACCAGGGCCGGGGAGGACGGCTGCTGGAGCGTCGGGAAGGCCGCCGGGACGCCGCCGGGCGGGGACGCCGACTCCTCGTACCTCGCGTCGGGCACCTCCTCCCCCGCGGTCGGCCCGAGGCCGATCGGCGTGCCCGAGCGGTCGGCGACCAGGGCGAGGGCGCGGCGGCCCGCGACGGTGCCGCGCTTGTCGGAGAGGGCGCCGCGCAGGCCGATGGAGGTTTCCAGTTCGCTGCGGGCCCGGTCCAGCCGGCCGCCGCACAGCGCGAGGATGCCGAGCTCGTGGTGGAAGTAGGCCTGTTCGGCGACGTCCCCGGCGAGTCTGGCGGCCTCGGCGCCGGCCCGCAGGGCCCGTTCCCAGGCGCTCCAGTGCAGTCCGGCGGCGAACGCGGGCGAGGCGGTGCGGGCCAGGTGCACGGCCGCGGACTCCTCGCCCTCCGCGGGCGGGTGGGTGAGCGGCCCGAGGACGGCCAGCGCGGCGAGGAGCGCGTCGGCCTCGGCGCACACGCGTTCCGGGGTGACCGAGGGGTGCCCGGCCCACCAGGAGTAGTGCTGGGCGGCGCTGCGGGCGCCGGCCTCGGCCTCGTCGGCGTATCCGGCGGCCTCCAGCTGCGCCGGCACGCCCGCGGCGAGCCGGTAGCGGGAGCCGACCGGGGAGACCAGTCCGCAGGCGGCCAGTTCGCCGAGCGCGGCGTCCGCGTGGGTGTCGCCGACCAGGGCGGGCAGATGCGCCTGGTGCGGGACCTCGCCGCCGAGGGCGACGGCGAACCGCAGGGTGGCGCGGGCGGACGCGCTCAGCCGGGAGGCGAGCAGCGGCGCGGGCGCCGCGGCCTCACCGAGCGAGGGCAGCGGCACCTCGTCGCCGGTGGTGTCGTAGGCGTCGGCCGGGGGCGCGTCCGCGAAGACGCCGAACTCGTCGACGGCGCTCTCCCCGGCGCGGAGCCGGTCGCGCTGCCGCAGCAGGGCGCCGGCCTGAACGAAGCGCAGCGGCAGGCCCTCGGACTCGAACCAGAGGTCGCCCGCCCAGTTGGACTCCTCCTCGGTGAGGGGCCGGCCGACGGCGTGCTCCAGCAGGTCGAGTCCCGCCGCGCGGTCCAGGCCGCCGAGGGCGACCTCCTCGACGGCGGCCTCGGCGGAGGGGGCCGGCACGTCCGGGGTGGCGCCGAGCAGGAAGGCGCACTCGGGGGTGGCCTCCAGCAGCTCGTCGAGCGCGGCGCCGCCGAACTCCAGGTCGTCCAGGACGACGACCGCGCCGATCTCACGGAGGCAGGAGAGCAGGTCCTCGCGGTCCGGGCGGTGCAGGGGGGCGTTGAACACCGCGTAGAAGAGATCGTGCAGCAGGTCGTCGCCGGTGCGGCCGCAGCCGTTGAGCCGGACGACGCCGTCGGGGGCGAGATCCGAGCAGTCGTCGGCGACGAGGTCGAGCAGCCGGGTGCGGCCGGAGCCGCCCGGGCCGGTGAGGCGGACGGAACGGCCGCGGGCGAGCAGGCGCACCAGGCGCTCGCGTTCGTCCTGGCGGGCGAGCAGCGGCAGGGCGGGCAGCGCGGGGCCGGGCGGCACGGGCGGCCGGGACGCGCGCTCGGCCTCGGCGCGCTCGGCCGTGGTGAGCTTCACGGGCCGGGCGGGCCGCTCGGTGGGCGGGCAGACTTCTATCTCGCTGCCGTCGACGGGGTTGACGGTCAGCAGGAAGTCGCCGGAGACGAGCTGCACCGTGCGGGCGAGCGCGGGCGCGTGCTGTCCGAAGTCGGGTGTGAGGGAGTCCCGGGGCGGGCGCTGGCGCGGCCCCTGGCCGTCGCCCTCGTGGCCGTACTCCTCGGGTCCCCGGGTGTTCGGGTCCATAGGTCAAGCCCCCCCAAAAGCGTGTGTGTGCTTGGAAAAGCCCCTCCCGGCCTTGCTGCACACCGCGCTGTCGCTTCTGGTCCGGGCCCGCTCGAAGGGTGGCAAGGCAGCGGGCAGCCGAACCCTAAACCTTCGCACAGTATCTACGACAGTCCGGGGTACCGCGCCGTCCGTAACGTCACGGTCTCGTGAGGATTGTGCGCGTCGCACGATTCGACGATGTCCGTCCGGGTCTCCCCGGTCGCCCGGTTCACACCCGTACACGGCGTCACACGCGAGGTAGCGTCTCCACCCCGATGCCCCCCTCGATCGCCAGGATCCGGTGCAGGCGAGTGGCCACCAGCAGGCGCTGCATCTGCGGCGGTACGCCGCGCAGCACCAGACGCCGGCCGCAGCGGCCGGCCCGCCGGTGGGCCCCCATGATCACGCCCAGTCCGGTGGCGTCCCAGGAGTCCAGTTCGGACAGGTCCAGCACCAGGTCACCGACTCCGTCGTCGACGGCCGAGTGCAGGACCGTACGGGCGTCCGCCGCGCTCCGGACGTCGAGGCGGCCCCCGACGACCAGCTCGGCGTGGTCGCCCCTGATGTGCATATGCGCTCCCCGTGCGTGCGAATCGTGCTCCGCGTTCTGGTTTTGGGTGATGCAACCTCTGACTGTGTGGAGGAGTCAGAGGTTGCTTCTTGTAAGCGAACCGATACCGAATTCACCCCGGGGTGTGATGGCCCCGGGGCATGTGCGGTTTCAGTGCTTGTAGAAGCCCTGCCCGCTCTTGCGTCCGATGTCACCGGCGTCAACCATCCGGCGCATCGACTCGGGAGCGGCGAACTTCTCGTCCTGGGACTCGGTGTAGATGTTGCTCGTGGCGTGCAGCAGGATGTCGACGCCCGTCAGGTCCGCCGTCGCGAGCGGGCCCATGGCGTGGCCGAAGCCCAGCTTGCAGGCGAGGTCGATGTCCTCGGCGCTCGCCACGCCCGACTCGTGCAGCTTCGCCGCCTCGACGACCAGGGCGCAGATGAGACGGGTCGTCACGAAGCCGGCCACGTCGCGGTTGACGACGATGCAGGTCTTGCCGACCGACTCGGCGAACTCCCGGGCCTTGGCGAGGGCTTCGTCGCTGGTCTTGTAGCCGCGGACCAGCTCGCACAGCTGCATCATCGGCACCGGTGAGAAGAAGTGCGTGCCGACGACCCGCTCGGGGCGCTCCGTCGCGGCCGCGATCTTGGTGATCGGGATGGCGGAGGTGTTGGAGGCGAGGATCGCCTCGTCCTTCACGATCTTGTCGAGCGCGCGGAAGATCTCGTGCTTGACCTCGAGCTTCTCGAAGACGGCCTCGACGACGACGTCCGCGTCGGCCACGGCGTCCAGGTCGGTGGTCGTGGTGATGCGGGCGAGGGCGGCGTCGGCGTCGTGCGCCTCCAGCTTGCCCTTGGCGACGAACTTGTCGTACGACGCCTTGATGCCGTCGGTGCCCCGCTTGAGCGCCTCGTCGGTGACGTCACGCAGGACCACGTCCCAGCCCGCCTGTGCGGAGACCTGGGCGATGCCGGATCCCATGAGGCCGGCTCCGATGACGGCGAGCTTCCCTGCCACTGTGCGACTCCCCTGACGCGCTGCTTATGTCTGCCTCTCCGGCGGACACTAGCGGTCGTCAGGGCCCGTGTGACCAGTAAGTAATGCGCGTCACGTCTCACATGACGGACATCACACCGGCAGGTGTCATTCGGCGCCTCGGACGGCGTAGTTGAGCACCTTCTCGCTCAACAGCTCCTCGATGTCGTCGAGGAGCCCGAGCATCTCGCGGGACACTTCGTCCGGGTTGCGCCCCTGGGTCATCTCGCGGCCGATCGCGACGAACACGGTGCCGTGGACCCAGCAGATCTGACCGGCGATCAGCCGCGGCAGCGGGTCGGCGGCGTCGGCGTGGGTCTCTTCGCGGAGGGTCGCCTCCAGCTTCTCCTGGACCTCCTGCTGGATGCGCCAGAGCCGGGAGCGCAGCGGCGGCGCCTCGTCGATGCAGCGCATGAAGCGGTCGTAGCCCTCGATGAGGCCCATCCGGGGGGAGACGGCCTCGATCTCGGCGCGCAGTTCGCGCAGCACCGCCCGGGCGGCCGACTCCCCCTTGTCGCGGCCGCGCACCCAGCGCGAGAGCCGGTCGACGACCCCCGCGGAGCGGTCGAAGAAGAGGTCCTCCTTGGCCGGGAAGTAGTTGTAGACGGTGTTCACGGAGACGTCGGCCGCCTCCGCCACGTCCGCCATCGTCACGGTCACGAACCCGCGCTCCAGGAACAGCCCGGTGGCGATGTCGGAGATGCGCTGCCTGGTCTCTCGCTTCTTCCGTTCCCTGAGTCCCTCGGCCATGTCCGAATCCTAACTTCCCTGGGGGCAGGCAAATTTTGGGGCCGTTGCAAAATTTAAGGGACTCTGTTTTTCTGGACGGCATGGCAATCATCAGTACGGCCGGTCTGGCCCGTACCTTCCCGACCAAGCACGGCCCCGTGGAGGCGGTGCGCGGCATCGACCTGACCGTCCGCCCGGGCGAGATCCTCGGCTTCCTCGGCCCGAACGGGGCCGGCAAGACCACGACCCTGCGGATGCTGACGACCCTGCTGGCACCGACGGGCGGCGCCGCCAGCGTCGCGGGCCACGACCTGGCGACCGACCCGGCCGGGGTGCGGCGGGCCTGCGGCTACGTGGCGCAGTCCGGCGGGGTCGATCCGCAGATCAGCGTGCGCGAGGAGCTGGTCACCCAGGGGCGCCTGTACCGGCTGACCAGGGCGCGGGCCGCCGAGCGCGCCGAGGAGCTGGCCCGCGATCTCGGGCTCACCGAGCTGCTCGACCGCAAGTGCGCCGCGCTCTCCGGCGGGCAGCGGCGCCGGCTGGACATCGCCATGGCGCTCACCCACCGCCCGGAGGTGCTGTTCCTGGACGAGCCGACGACCGGTCTCGACCCGGGCAGCCGCGCCGACCTGTGGGACCTGGTCCGGCGCCTGCGCGACGAGCACGGCACGACGGTCTTCCTGACCACCCACTACCTCGACGAGGCCGACGCCCTCTCCGACCGGCTGGTCGTCGTCGACCGGGGCGTGGTCGTCGCCGAGGGCACGCCGAGCGCGCTGAAGTTGCGGTACGGCGGCTCGGTCGACGCCACGCTGCAGGACACGTTCCTCGCCATCACCGGCCGCAGCGCCGCCCCCGCCGACCAGACCCCCGTCGCCGTATAGGACGGGAGAGGACTCCTGATGCTGTTGCACGACACCGCCCTCATCTACGGCCGCTATCTGCGTCAGTCCCTGCGGTCCCGCTTCGCGCTGCTGTTCGGCGTGCTGATGCCGCTCCTCTATCTCCTCTTCTTCGGTCCGCTGCTGACCGACCTGCCGCTCGGCGAGCGAGGCAGCTCCTGGCAGGTGCTCGTCCCCGGGCTGCTGTGCCAACTCGGCCTCTTCGGAGCCTCGTTCGCGGGCTTCGCGATCATCATCGAGAAGGGCCAGGGGGTGGTCGAACGCATGCGCGTCACCCCGGTGAGCCGGCTGGCCCTGCTGCTCGGCCGGGTGCTGCGGGACGCCACGGTGTTCGTCTTCCAGGCCGTGCTGCTGGTGCTGGCGGCGGTGGTGATGGGCCTGCGGGCACCCCTCGCCGGCGTCCTGATCGGCTTCGCCTTCGTCGCCCTGCTCACCCTGTCGCTGGCCGCGCTGTCGTACGCGCTGGCGATGCGGATGAGCACCCCGCAGACCTTCGGCCCGGCGATCAACGCGCTGACCCTGCCGTCGATGCTCCTGTCCGGCCTGATGCTGCCGATGACGCTGGGTCCGGACTGGCTGGACGTGCTCTCCCACTTCATGCCGTTCCGCTATCTGGTGGACGCGGTGCGGGACGCGTACGTGGGCTCGTACGCGAGCGCGCACATGCTGTACGGCGCCCTCGTGGCCGTCGCCTTCACCGCCCTGTCCGTGACAGTCGGCACACGCGTGTTCCGAACGGCCGGGGCGTAACTACGCTGGCCGCATGGTCAATCTGACGCGCATCTACACCAGGACCGGCGACCAGGGCACGACCGCCCTCGGCGACATGAGCCGGGTCGCCAAGACCGACCTGCGGATCGCCGCGTACGCCGACGCCAACGAGGCGAACGCGGTGATCGGCACGGCGATCGCCCTCGGCCGGCTGGACGAGGAGATCGTCAAGGTCCTCACCCGCGTCCAGAACGACCTGTTCGACGTGGGAGCGGACCTGTCGACGCCGGTGGTGGAGAACCCCGAGTTCCCGCCGCTGCGGGTCGAGCAGTTCTACGTCGACAGGCTGGAGGCGGACTGCGACCGCTTCAACGAGCAGCTGGAGAAGCTCCGCTCCTTCATCCTCCCGGGCGGCGCGCCGGGCGCCGCCCTGCTCCACCAGGCCTGCACGGTCGTCCGCCGGGCGGAACGCTCGACGTGGGCGGCCCTGGAGGCCCACGGCGACACGATGAACCCCCTCACGGCCACCTACCTCAACCGCCTCTCCGACCTCCTGTTCATCCTGGCCAGGACGGCGAACAAGGAAGCCGGAGACGTGCTGTGGGTCCCCGGCGGCGAACGCTGACCCCTCCGACCCCCTGCCGGGGGTCCGGGGGTCGCCCCCGGGAGACACAGCATCCTGGCGAGGACGGCGAACAAGGAGGCCGGGGACGTGCTGTGGGTGCCGGGCGGGGAGCGCTAGGTTCTGCCCCGCGCCGCGTGCCAGAGGCCGTTGGCGGAGAGGACCCCGCCGACGATCATCATCACGATGCCGACCTTGGTGAGGGTGACGACGGGGACGTCCACGTCGCCGGTGAACCGCCACAGCGCGAGGCCGATCAGGAACGTGGCGACGCCTTCTGTCGCGTACTGCTTCGCCTTGCTCATCGGTGGAGCCTCTCCTTCGGTGTGGTGACCGCCTCCGGCTCCCCGGCAGGAGCCTTCCGCGGCCAGATCAGGTAACTCAGCGCGACCAGTCCGTGGATCCCGGCCGCACGCCAGGCCACATAGCGCCAGCTCTCCAGGGAGGTCACGCGGCTCGGGTCGTCCACGTACCAGATCGCGAGCTGCAGGAGCACGGTCGCGACGGCGGCCCCGATCACCGTGCCCATCCAGACCTTGCCCTCGTGACGGGCCCGGGGCATGCCGTACTGCGGCGGCTTCCGCGGCGGCGGTGCCCCGCCGAAGCGGTGCGCGGCGTGGCCGTCGAGCCACTTCACGGTGCGGTGGCCGTGCCCGACGGTGTAGCCGATGTACAGCGCGGCCAGCCCGTGCGTCCAGTTGGGATCCGCGCCGTTCTTCAGGTCCAGCGCGGTGGCGACCAGCAGCACGACCTCCAGCAGCGGCTCGCACAGCAGCAGCGCCAGCCCCGTGCGCGGCATGCGCAACACATAGCGGAAGGCCAGGCCGGCGGCCAGCAGCACCCAGAAGCCGATCTCACAGGCAGCGATCAAGGCGACGATCACGGTTCGCTCCTCTCGGTCACCCTTCCAGGCTCCCGGGCGGCCCGGCCGGAATCGTCGTCGCGACTGACGAACCCGCGGTACATCGAAAGATGCAGTCCAGGACCCGTCGCGGGAAGCACGCGAGGGGCCAGGCGGCCGTGTTGGATGGTGCCATGGCCGCACCACTGCCCCGCCCCCGCCGCTTCGACGTCTACGTCGCGCTCGGCGGTCTGCTCGGCGGACTGCTGCTGTGGGGCGTCGGCCTGGCCACCCGCCCGCACACCGAGCCGTACGTGCTCCTGCCCGGACGCTGGCCGGTGCTGCTGCCGCTGCTCGTCATGACCGGCTGCGAGCTGCTGCGCCGCGGCGCCCCCCGCGTCGCCCTGCTGATCGGCACGCCCGCGCTCGTGCTGGACCTCGTCACCCAGGGCAACCTGGTCACGTTCCTGATGTACACCGACCTGATGTACGCGGCCGTCCTGTACGGGCCGCCCGCCTCGGCCCACCGCATCCCGCGGATCACCGGGCTGCTCTCGCTGGCCGCGACCGTGGTGCCGTTCGCGGTGTGGCGGGAGCCCGAGGCGCTGCTGATCGGCGTCGTCACCGGCCTGGTCACCTTCGGGCCCGCCTCCACCGGACTGATCGTCCGCAACCACCGCGACGCCGCCGAGGCGGCCCGGCTGCGCGCCGAGCAGACCGCGCTGCTCGCCGAGATGGACCGCACCCAGGCCGTCACCGCCGAGCGCGCCCGGATGGCCCGCGAGCTGCACGACATGGTCGCCAACCACCTGTCGGCGATCGCCATCCACTCCACCGCCGCGCTCTCCCTGGACGACCCGAAGACCTCCCAGGAGGCCATGGTGGTGATCCGGGAGAACAGCGTGGCGGGACTGTCGGAGATGCGGCGGCTGATCGGCATCCTGCGCGACTCCAGCGGAGACACCGAGCCGGTCGCGGCGCCCACCCTCGACGGACTCGGCGCCCTGGTCGAGGGCGCGCGCACCAACGGCCTCGACGTCACCCTGGACGCCGAACCGGCCGACGTCCCGGCGCCCGTGGAACTCGCCGCCTACCGCATCGTCCAGGAGTCCCTCACCAACGCCCTCAAGCACGCCGGCCCCGGCCGGGTCGCCGTGTCCCTCGGCCGGCGCGACGGGCTGCTGACCGTGGCGGTGACCAGCCCGTACGGCGACCGGGACGGCCCCACCGCCCCCGGCTCCGGCGCCGGTCTGGTCGGCATGCGGGAACGCGCCGCGCTGCTCGACGGCACGTTCGAGGCCGGCCCCGAGGACTCGCCGGACGGCAAGATCTGGGTCGTACGCGCGACCCTGCCCGTGACCGAAGGAGAACCCGAATGATCCGCGTCCTGGTCGCCGAGGACCAGTCCGCCGTCCGCGCCGGCCTGGTCCTCATCCTGCGCAGCGCGCCCGACATCGAGGTGGTCGGCGAGGCGGCGGACGGCGAGCAGGCGGTGGCGCTGGCGCGCGAGCTGCGGCCGGACCTGGTGCTGATGGACGTTCAGATGCCCCGTCTGGACGGGGTGTCGGCGACCCGACAGGTGGTCGCGGAGCGGCTCGCGGACGTGCTGGTGCTGACCACGTTCGATCTCGACGAGTACGTCTTCGGGGCGCTGCGGGCGGGCGCGTCCGGCTTCCTGCTCAAGAACACCGAGGCGCGGGAGTTGCTGGAGGCCGTACGGACGGTGGCGCGCGGGGAAGGGCTGATCGCGCCGGCCGTGACCCGGCGGCTGATCGCGGAGTTCGCCGCGAAGCCCGCGCGGGAGCCCGCGGCCGACCCGGCGGTCCTGGACCGGCTGACCCGGCGCGAGCGCGAGGTGCTGTCCTGCCTGGGCGAGGGCCTGTCGAACGCGGGCATCGCCGAGCGGCTGGAGATGGCCGAGGCGACCGTGAAGACCCATGTCAGCCGCCTGCTGGCGAAGCTGGAGCTGCGCAGCCGGGTGCAAGCGGCGGTGCTGGCGCAGGAGTTGGGGCTCTGACCCGACTCGGGCGCGGTGGTCCAGACCTATTGACCGGTGGTCCAGACCTTTCTATTCTCACGGCACCATGAGTGGGCGTGAGGCTCAGTCACGCCCCCACAACTCCATCGAGGAGGCGCAGCATGCGCTTCAGACACAGAGCCGCGGCAGGGTTCGCGACCCTGTTGCTCCCCTTCGCCGGCCTCGTCGGCCTGGCGAGCCCGGCCCAGGCCGCGACGTCCGCCACCGCCACCTACGCCAAGACCCAGGACTGGGGCTCCGGCTTCGAGGGCAAGTGGACGGTGAAGAACACCGGCACCACGACCCTCAGCTCCTGGACCGTCGAGTGGGACTTCCCCTCCGGTACCTCCGTCACCTCCGCCTGGGACGCCGACGTCACCTCCTCCGGCACCCACTGGACCGCGAAGAACAAGTCCTGGAACGGCACCCTCGCCCCCGGCGCGTCCGTCTCCTTCGGCTTCAACGGTTCCGGCTCCGGCTCCCCCGCCAACTGCAAGCTCAACGGCGGCAGCTGCGACGGCGGCACCACCGAGCCCGGCGACAGCGCCCCGAGCGCCCCCGGCGCCCCCACCGCCTCCGGCATCACCGACACCTCGGTGAAGCTGACCTGGTCCGCCGCCACCGACGACAAGGGCGTCAAGAACTACGACGTCCTGCGCGACGGCACCAAAGTCGCCACCGTGACGACGACCTCGTACACGGACACCGGCCTGACCAAGGGCACGGACTACTCCTACTCCGTCCAGGCCCGGGACACCGCCGACCAGACCGGCCCGGTCAGCGGCGCCGTACGGGTCCGCACCACCGGCGGCACCACCGAGCCGCCCACCGGCGACAAGGTCAAGCTCGGCTACTTCACCGAGTGGGGCGTCTACGGCCGCAACTACCACGTCAAGAACCTGGTGACGTCGGGCACCGCGTCGAAGATCACCCACATCAACTACGCGTTCGGCAACGTCAAGAACGGCCAGTGCACCGTCGACGACACCTACGCCGCCTACGACAAGGCGTACACCGCCGACCAGTCCGTCTCCGGCACGGCCGACACCTGGGACCAGCCGCTGCGCGGCAACTTCAACCAGCTGCGGCAGCTGAAGGCGAAGTACCCGCACATCAAGGTGCTGTACTCCTTCGGCGGCTGGACCTACTCCGGCGGCTTCGGCCAGGCGGCGCAGAACCCGGCCGCGTTCGCCAAGTCCTGCAAGGCCGTCGTGGAGGACCCGCGCTGGGCCGACGTCTTCGACGGCATCGACATCGACTGGGAGTACCCGAACGCCTGCGGCCTGACCTGCGACACGTCCGGCCCGGCGGCCTTCAGGAACCTCTCCCAGGCCCTGCGTGCCGAGTTCGGCCCGAACTACCTGGTCACCGCCGCCATCACCGCCGACGGCTCCTCCGGCGGCAAGATCGACGCGGCCGACTACGGCGGCGCCGCGCAGTACCTCGACTGGTACAACGTGATGACCTACGACTACTTCGGCGCCTTCGACAAGGACGGCCCGACCGCCCCGCACTCCCCGCTCACCTCGTACCCCGGCATCCCGCAGGCCGGCTTCAACTCGGCCGACGCGATCGCCAAGCTGAAGGCGAAGGGCGTCCCGTCCGCCAAGCTCCTGCTCGGCATCGGCTTCTACGGCCGCGGCTGGACCGGCGTCACCCAGTCCGCCCCGGGCGGCTCGGCTACCGGCGCGGCTCCGGGCACCTACGAGGCGGGCATCGAGGACTACAAGATCCTCAAGAACTCCTGCCCGGTCACCGGCACGATCGCCGGCACGGCGTACGCGCACTGCGGCGGCAACTGGTGGTCGTACGACACCCCGGCGACCATCGCGGGCAAGATGAGCTGGGCCAAGAACCAGGGCCTGGGCGGCGCGTTCTTCTGGGAGTTCAGCGGCGACACCGCCAACGGAGAACTCGCGACCGCGATCGACAGCAGCCTGAAGTAGGCCGGATCAGAGAGAAGTTCGAAGGGTCGTAGACCCTAGGCGACATTGACGCGCTGACCAGGCGGGGCTGCCTCAAGCCACGCGAGAAACCCGGTCAGCGCGTCTTCGCTCATCGCGAGCTCGAGACGCGTGCCCCGGTGCAGACAGGCCAGGATCACATGGTCGGACAGGAGCGCCAGCTCCTCCTCGCCCTCCGGGACCCGGCGGCCGGCCACCTCGATCGCGGAACGCTCCAGGATGCGGCGGGGCCGCGGCGAGTACGAGAAGACGCGGAACCACTCCACGCGGTCGCCGTTGTACCGGGCCACCCCGTACGCCCAGCCCTTGCCGTTCGTGTCGCCGTCCGCGGGCGCGTCCCAGCGCAGGCTCGCGTCGAACGTGCCGCCCGAGCGCTGGATGAGCCGGCGGCGCAGACCGAAGACGAACAGTCCCACCACCACGAGGGCCACGACAATTCCGCACACAGTCAGAGCGAGGACCATCGACACCGACCTCCTCGTCTCCTAGGTAACGGAACGTAAAAAACACCCACATCCACCTCAGCCGCGGCTGGGTCCGGATTACTCCGGTACCCAGCCGCGGCTGAGTGACGTCATCACACGGCTGACGGGGTCAGCGGGCCGCCGTCGCAGCCCGCAGACGGACGTCCGCGCGGCGCCGGGCCTCCGCGTCGTCCTCCGCCTTCGCGCGCTCCAGCTCCTGCTCGGCGCGCTGGACGTCGATCTCGTCCGACAGCTCGGCGACTTCGGCCAGCAGGGAGAGCTTGTCGTCGGCGAACGAGATGAATCCGCCGTGGACCGCGGCGACGACCGTCCCGCCCTCGCTCGTGCGGATGGTCACCGGGCCCGACTCCAGCACACCGAGCAGCGGCTGGTGACCGGGCATGACGCCGATGTCGCCGGACGTGGTGCGCGCGACGACCAGGGTGGCCTGGCCGGACCAGACCTCACGGTCGGCCGCGACCAGCGCGACGTGCAGCTCAGCAGCCAAGGGTGGCTCCTCGGGTCACCACCCGGCGGGGGTGCCGGGTGTGGGTTACAAGTCTAGTGGGCGTGACGGAGGGGGCGGGACGAGCCCCGCCCCCTCCGGTGTGAGCACGAGGCTCACGTCGAGCGCGAGGCTCAGGAGACGCCCAGCTCCTTCGCGTTCTTCTTCAGGTCCTCGAGACCACCGCACATGAAGAACGCCTGCTCCGGGAAGTGGTCGTACTCGCCGTCGCAGATCGCGTTGAACGCGGCGATCGACTCGTCCAGCGGCACGTCCGAACCGTCCACGCCGGTGAACTGCTTGGCGGCGTGGGTGTTCTGGGACAGGAAGCGCTCCACGCGACGGGCACGGTGGACGACGAGCTTGTCCTCCTCGCCGAGCTCGTCGATACCGAGGATCGCGATGATGTCCTGCAGGTCCTTGTACTTCTGCAGGATGTTCTTCACGCGCATCGCGGCGTTGTAGTGGTCCGCCGAGATGTACCGCGGGTCGAGGATGCGGGACGTGGAGTCCAGCGGGTCCACGGCCGGGTAGATGCCCTTCTCGGAGATCGGACGGGACAGCACCGTCGTCGCGTCGAGGTGGGCGAAGGTGGTGGCCGGGGCCGGGTCGGTCAGGTCGTCCGCGGGGACGTAGATCGCCTGCATCGAGGTGATCGAGTGACCACGGGTCGAGGTGATGCGCTCCTGGAGGATGCCCATCTCGTCGGCCAGGTTCGGCTGGTAGCCCACCGCGGAGGGCATACGGCCGAGCAGGGTCGACACCTCGGAACCGGCCTGGGTGAAGCGGAAGATGTTGTCGATGAAGAACAGCACGTCCTGCTTCTGGACGTCACGGAAGTACTCCGCCATCGTCAGGCCGGCCAGGGCCACGCGCAGACGGGTGCCCGGGGGCTCGTCCATCTGGCCGAAGACCAGGGCGGTCTTGTCCAGAACGCCGGACTCTTCCATCTCCGCGATGAGGTCGTTGCCCTCACGGGTGCGCTCGCCGACGCCCGCGAAGACGGAGACGCCCTCGTGGAGGTTGGCGACACGCATGATCATTTCCTGGATCAGCACGGTCTTGCCGACACCGGCACCACCGAACAGACCGATCTTGCCGCCCTTGACGTACGGGGTGAGCAGGTCGACGACCTTCAGGCCCGTCTCGAACATCTCGGTCTTCGACTCGAGCTGGTCGAACGCGGGGGCCTTGCGGTGGATGGACCAGCGCTCGCCGTCGTGCGTCTCGTCGCTGTTCAGCACCTCACCGAGGGTGTTGAACACCTTGCCCTTGGTGAAGTCGCCGACCGGGACGGTGATGCCCGCGCCGGTGTCGGTCACCGGGGCCTGGCGGACCAGGCCGTCGGTGGGCTGCATGGAGATCGCGCGGACCAGGCCGTCACCCAGGTGCTGGGCGACCTCGAGGGTCAGCGTCTTCTTCTCGCCCGCGTTCGCCGGGTCGGCGACCTCGACATGGAGGGCGTTGTAGATGTCCGGCATCGCGTCGACGGGGAACTCCACGTCGACGACCGGGCCGATGACCCGCGCGACGCGGCCCGTCGCCGTGGCCGTCTCAACAGTGGTGGTCATTTGTCAGTCACTCCCCGCGGTCGCGTCGGCCAGGGCACTGGCGCCACCGACGATCTCGCTGATTTCCTGGGTGATTTCGGCCTGGCGGGCCTGGTTGGCAAGCCGGGTGAGGGTCTCGATGAGCTCTCCGGCGTTGTCGGTCGCCGACTTCATCGCGCGCCGCGTGGCGGCGTGCTTGGAGGCGGCCGACTGGAGCAGCGCGTTGTAGATGCGGCTCTCCACGTAGCGCGGCAGCAGGGCGTCCAGGACGTCCTCCGCCGACGGCTCGAAGTCGAACAGCGGGAGGATCTCGCCCTTGGGCTTGGCCTCCGCCGCCACCTCGTCGAGGCTGAGCGGCAGCAGCCGCGCCTCGATCGCCGTCTGCGTCATCATCGACACGAACTCGGTGTAGACGATGTGGAGCTCGTCCACGCCGCCCTCGGCCGTCTCCGTCTCGACGGCCTCGATCAGCGGGGCCGCGACCTTCTTGGCGTCCGCGTACGACGGGTCGTCGGTGAAGCCCGTGAACGACTCCACGATCTTGCGCTCGCGGAAGTTGTAGTGGGCGACACCACGGCGGCCGACGATGTAGCTGTCGACCTCCTTGCCCTCGGCCTCAAGCTTCGCCGTGAGCTTCTCGGCGGCCTTGATGGCGTTGGAGTTGAAGGCGCCGGCCAGGCCGCGGTCGCTCGTGAGGAGCAGGACCGCGGCACGGGTCGGGTTCTCCGGCTCCGTCGTCAGCGGGTGCTTGGTGTTCGATCCGGTGGCCACCGCCGTGACCGCCCGGGTGAGCTCGGTCGCGTACGGCGTGGACGCCGCCACCTTGCGCTGCGCCTTGACGACGCGCGAGGCGGCGATCATCTCCATCGCCTTCGTGATCTTCTTGGTCGCGGAGACGGATCGGATGCGACGCTTGTAGACCCGGAGCTGGGCTCCCATGAGTCAGGTCCCTTCCGTCGTCACTTGCCGGCAGCCGGGGCGTCCTCGCCGAGCAGCTTGCCGTCGGAGGTCTCGAACTGCTTCTTGAACTCCGCGATGGCGTCCGCCATGGCCTGGAGGGTGTCGTCCGACATCTTGCCGCCCTCGCGGATGGAGGTCAGCAGGCCCTGCTCCTTGCGGTGCAGGTAGTCCAGCAGCTCCTTCTCGAAGCGGCGGATGTCGGCGACGGGGACCTCGTCCATCTTGCCGGTGGTGCCGGCCCAGATGGAGACGACCTGGTCCTCGGTGGCCATCGGCTGGTACTGCGGCTGCTTCAGCAGCTCGACCATGCGCTGACCGCGCTCCAGCTGCGCCTTCGACGCGGCGTCCAGGTCGGAACCGAAGGCGGCGAACGCCTCCAGCTCACGGAACTGGGCGAGGTCCACACGCAGACGGCCGGACACCTGGCGGATCGCCTTGTGCTGGGCGGAACCACCGACTCGGGAGACGGAGATACCGACGTTCAGCGCGGGGCGCTGACCGGCGTTGAACAGGTCCGACTCCAGGAAGCACTGGCCGTCGGTGATGGAGATGACGTTGGTCGGGATGAACGCCGACACGTCGTTGGCCTTGGTCTCGACGATCGGCAGACCGGTCATCGAGCCGGCGCCCATCTCGTCGGAGAGCTTGGCGCAGCGCTCCAGCAGCCGGGAGTGCAGGTAGAAGACGTCACCCGGGTAGGCCTCACGGCCCGGCGGGCGGCGCAGCAGCAGCGACACGGCGCGGTAGGCGTCGGCCTGCTTCGACAGGTCGTCGAAGATGATCAGGACGTGCTTGCCCTCGTACATCCAGTGCTGGCCGATGGCCGAACCGGTGTAGGGCGCCAGGTACTTGAAGCCGGCCGGGTCGGACGCCGGGGCGGCGACGATGGTCGTGTACTCCAGCGCGCCGGCCTCCTCCAGAGCGCCGCGCACGCCGGCGATGGTGGAGCCCTTCTGGCCGATGGCGACGTAGATGCAGCGGACCTGCTTCTTCGGGTCGCCCGAGCGCCAGTTGTCGCGCTGGTTGATGATCGTGTCGACGGCCAGGGCGGTCTTGCCGGTCTGGCGGTCACCGATGATCAGCTGACGCTGACCACGGCCGATCGGGGTCATCGTGTCGACGGCCTTGTAGCCGGTCTCCATCGGCTCGTGCACCGACTTACGGGCCATGACGCCCGGGGCCTGCAGCTCCAGGGCGCGACGGCTGTCGGTCTCGATCTCGCCGAGGCCGTCGATCGGGTTGCCGAGGGGGTCGACCACGCGGCCGAGGTAGCCCTCGCCGACCGCGACGGACAGGACCTCGCCGGTACGGCTGACCGGCTGCCCCTCCTCGATGCCGCTGAACTCGCCGAGGACGATGGCACCGATCTCGCGCTCCTCGAGGTTGAGGGCGAGGCCGAGGGTGCCGTCCTCGAACTTCAGCAGCTCGTTGGCCATGGTCGAGGGCAGGCCCTCGACCTTCGCGATGCCGTCGCCGGCAAAGGTGACCGTACCGACCTCCTCGCGCGAGGCCGCGTCCGGCTTGTACGCCTGGACGAAGTTCTCCAGCGCGTCCCGGATCTCCTCCGGCCGGATCGTGAGCTCCGCCATCTGGGTTCCCTGCTCTCCTTGTTGGGCCCGAAGTTTCTTAGGGGGTCTGGGGGCGACCCCCAGGATTCTTCTGCACGGCCCAACCAGGGCCGTCGTAAGTACGTTGTGCCTATTGAGTTGCTGCTCAGCCGGTGAGCCGGCGGCCGGCGTCCTCGATGCGGTCCGCGAGGGAGCCGTTGATGACCTCGTCGCCGACCTGCACCCGCATGCCGCCGAGGACCTCGGGGTCCACGTCCAGGTTGAGGTGCATCCGACGGCCGTAGAGCTTCGCGAGGGCGTCGCCCAGGCGCTGCTTCTGCAGGTCGCTCAGCGGAACCGCCGAGGTGACGATGGCCACCATGCGGTCCCGGCGCTCGGCGGCGAGCTTGGACAGGGACTCCAGTCCCGACTCCAGGCTACGTCCCCGCGGCGCGGTCACAAGGCGCGTCACCAGACGCTCGGTGGCCGACTGCGCCCGGCCGCCGAGCAGGCTGCGCAGCAGCTCGCTCTTGGCCGAGGTGGTGGCCTTCCGGTCGGTCAGCGCGGCGCGCAGCTCGGTGCTGCCGGAGACGATCCGGCCGAACCGGAACAGCTCGTCCTCGACGTCGTCGAGCCGGCCCGACTTCTGCGCGGCGGTGAGGTCGGCGGTGTTCGCCAGCTCCTCGATCGCGTCCACCAGGTCGCGCGAGCGCGACCAGCGGGAGCGCACCATGCCGGCCACCAGGTCCACGGCCGGGCCGCTGACCTGGGTGCCGAGCAGGCGCTGGGCCAGCTCGGCCTTGGCCTCTGCGGCCTGCGCCGGGTCGGTGAGGACCCGACGCAGCGACACCTCGCGGTCGAGCAGCGCGGTGACGGCGGCCAGCTCGTCGGCGAGCGAGCCGGCGTCCACGGACGTGGAGTCCGTCAGCGCGTCGAGACGCTCTCGTGCGGCTGCCAGGGCCTCGCGGCTCGCTCCGTTCATCGGCCGGCCTCGGCCTTCTCCTCGAGCTCGTCGAGGAACCGGTCGATGACGCGGCTCTGGCGGGCGTGGTCCTCGAGGGACTCGCCGACGAGCTTGCCGGCCAGGTCGGTGGCGAGCTTGCCGACGTCCTGGCGCAGCGCGGACGCGGCCGCCTTGCGGTCGGCCTCGATCTGGGCGTGACCGGCGGCGACGATCTCCTCGCGCTGCCGCTGGCCCTCGGCCCGCATCTCGGCGATGAGGGCGGCACCCTGCTCCTGCGCCTCCTGGCGCAGACGCGCGGCCTCGTGCCGGGCCTCGGCGAGCTGTGCCTTGTACTGCTCAAGGACGCTCTGGGCCTCGACCTTCATGGTCTCGGCCTCTTCGATACCGCCTTCGATCGCCGCGCGGCGCTCCTCCAGAACCTTGTTGATGTTCGGAAGCAGCTTCTTCCAGAAGAAGAAGAACACGATGGCGAAGGCGATGGTGCCGACGAGCAGCTCGGGGCCCGGAGGAACGAGCGGGTTCTGCTCTTCCTCGGCCGCCAGCTGCACCAGGTTGGCGATCACATCAGTGCCTTTCGTCGAAACGTGTCGGTGAGCAGGTAATTACTGACCGAACACGAACGGCATAACGATGCCGATGAGGGCGAGCGCCTCACAGAAGGCGAAGCCCAGGATCTGGTTGGCGCGGATCAGGCCGGCGGCCTCGGGCTGACGGGCCAGGGCCTGGGTGCCGTTGCCGAAGATGATGCCGACGCCGATGCCGGGGCCGATGGCGGAGAGGCCGTAGCCGATGGAGCCGAGCGAACCGGAGACAGCGGCGAGGGTCTCAGTGGCAGCCATGCTGAATCTTCCTTCTCTTTCACGGACCGGCGGGGGTTGGCCACCGGACGTTCTTGGGATTTGCGGGGGCGGAGGGGCTCAGTGGTGCTCGGCCAGAGCGCCCTGGATGTACGTGCAGGCGAGGAGTACGAAGACGTACGCCTGGACGGCCTGCACGAAAAGCTCGAAGACGATCATGGCCATGGTCATCACGAAGGAGATACCGGCCGCCGGGATCATCCAGCTGTTGAGCAGGTACCAGGAGGCGACGGTGAACATGACCAGCATCAGGTGGCCGGCGAACATGTTGGCGAACAGTCGCACGGCGTGCGTGAACGGCCGGACCAGCAGGTTCGAGAAGAACTCGATGACCATGACGAGCGGCAGCACCGGGCCGAGCGACTTGTCGTAGCCGGTGATGTTCTTGAAGAACCCGACGAAGCCGTGCCGCTTGAAGGTCAGCGAGACCCAGGTCACGTAGACGACCGCGGCGAGGACCGCCGGGAAGGCGATGACCGACGACACCGGGAACTGGGCCAGCGGGATCACGGACCAGATGTTCATGATCCAGATGAAGAAGAACAGCGAGACCATCAGGGGGACGTACTTCTCGCCCTCCTTCTTGCCGAGGGTCTCGTAGACGATGCCGCGGCGGACGAAGTCGTAGCCGGCCTCACCGACCATCTGCAGCTTGCCCGGCACCACCTTGGCCTTGCCGAAGGCCGCCCAGAAGAAGCCGATGACGAGGATGGTGGTGATGATGGCGAGCAGCATCACCTTGTTGAACTCGAACCCCCCGACCGTGGCGATCGGCTTGAAGAGGAACGAGTGCAGGCCCGGTGCCGGAAAACCACACCCGTCGGACATGATCCGACAGCTCCAGTCGAAGGCGAGCTGGGTCTGGTCAGCACTCACCGCGGGCTCCTTCGGTGTGACGCATAGGTACGGCAACCTCGTTGTGTCGGCGCGGCGCGCAGCCGCGGATCGGCACCGGACTGGTGTTACGGATGTGAGGGCGGCTGGGGGGCATCGAGCCTCGCGTTCGAGCAGGCGTCAGCTCAGATGCCCGCGCCCGCGATGCCGCAGTTGGCACCGGACGATAGCAGGAGTTCTCCGTGCTCTTTATCGCGCCCCTACTCGTCACGACGACGACCCGGTCTTCTCGGGATTCTCGCTCTTCTCGGAGTCCGGGTCGACGTAGAAGATCTTGGCCTTCATGTGCGCACGCGCCTGCGCGGCCATCCACACGACGGTCGCGACGACGAGCCCGATGGCGAACGCCTTCGCGTTGAAGAGAGAGGTGTCCTTGAAGAGGGCGACGAAGATCAGGAGAAGCAGCAGCTGGGCGACATAGAGCATCAGCCCCATGGCCTGGAACAACTGCGGGAGCGTTTTTGCCGTCCACTGGAGGACGTACAGACCGATCCCCATGAAGAGGATGGCCAGCAGTGCGCCGACGCCGGCTCCGATGGCCCCCTTGCCTCCGACCACCACGCCACTGACGGCGGCCGCGACCACACCGGCAGCCGCTGTGGGCACAGCGCACTGCAGAAGGTTCCGGGCGTCATTGGACGGCATGGCGGCAACTCCGCTTTCGCAGGGGGCAGGGGTGTCGTCATGGACGAGCGTAGTCCCGGGCTGAGTGGAGACCTCACGCCAATGAACCGTCGCACTACGGTCCTTCGGCTCTATCCGGGGGGTTCTCGTGAACCGTATCACAAACTATTTGATGCAGTCTTTACCTGGGGGTGTGCGGACAGTCACACATGAGAGTGAACATGCGCGTCTGAGCGAGAACGCCGCCGACATGTCTGGTATTGGGGCGCTTCGCACCCCCATCGCCACCCCACGACTTGGCAATGCTCTAGTCAGATTCTTACCTTGTCCCGGCCTTGCGCCGATCGGCCAGACGCGAACGGGGGCCGATGGCGGTCGCCCCGTTGACACCGGAGACCCCGGAGACCACGGGCGTGCGGCTCTCGGAACCCACCGCGGCGGGCTGCTCGGCGGCGGACGCCGGCGTCGAGGCCTCGGGCGAGAGCGCCGGGACCGCGCCGCGGCGCCGGTAGCGCGGCGGCACGAAGCGCTCCATCCAGCGCGGGGCACGCGGCGTGAAGCGCGGCAGCAGGAGCAGCCCCAGACCGATCGCGCTGAGGAACACGATGCCCAGCACGATCCACATGGACGCCGAGTTCACCGAGTAGGCGAGCGCGCCGAAGGCGATCAGCGCCGACCAGAAGTACATGATCAGCACCGCGCGGCTGTGCGAGTGGCCGATCTCCAGCAGCCGGTGGTGCAGGTGGCCCCGGTCGGCGGCGAACGGGGACTGGCCGCGCCAGGTGCGGCGCACGATGGCCAGGATCAGGTCGGCGGCCGGCACCGCGATGATCGTCAGCGGCAGCAGCAGCGGGATGTAGACCGGGACCGTCTGGTGCACGGCCTCCTTCTCCGACCCCACGTACAGGTTGAGCGCGTCCGGGTCGACCTGCCCCGTGATGGAGATCGCGCCGGCTGCCAGCACCAGGCCGATCAGCATCGAACCCGAGTCGCCCATGAAGATCCGCGCCGGGTGCATGTTGTGCGGCAGGAAGCCCAGGCACATGCCCATCAGGATCGCCGAGAAGAGGGTGGCGGGGGCGGCGGCCTCGATGCCGTACGAGTACCAGATGCGGTAGGCGTACAGGAAGAACGCGGTGGCCGCGATGCAGACCATGCCGGCCGCGAGGCCGTCCAGGCCGTCCACGAAGTTGACCGCGTTGATGGTGATGACGACCAGCGCGACCGTCAGCAGGGTGCCCTGCCACTGGGTGAGCGCCACCGAGCCGACGCCCGGGATCGGCAGCCACAGGATCGTCAGACCCTGTACGACCATCACGCCCGCGGCGATCATCTGTCCGCCCAGCTTGATCAGGGCGTCGATCTCGAACTTGTCGTCCAGCACACCGATCAGCCAGATCAGCGCCGCCCCGGACAGCAGCGCCCGGGGTTCGTTCGACGTCTCGAAGACCTGGTTGAGGTTGGTCAGGTGGTCGGCGACCAGCAGCCCCGCGCACAGGCCGAAGAACATCGCGATCCCGCCGAGCCGCGGAGTGGGCTCCCGGTGCACGTCACGTGCCCGGATCTCCGGCATCGCTCCGGCCACGATCGCGAACTTCCGTACCGGCCCTGTCAGCAGATACGTCACCGCGGCCGTGATGCAGAGCGTCAGCAGGTATTCACGCACGGGCTTCCCCACAGGTCTCGCTGGCCATCTCAGCCCCACACCCTAGCGATGCGCGCATATGGGTGGGGACTTCCGGGTAGCGACGATGGTTGCACGAGTGGCTGTGCACCCTGGTGCGCTTACCCCGACTCAGCGCGGATACGGCGGAAATCCACCGGCCAGCTCCCGCACTTCTTCACGGGCCCTCGCGGTCTCCGTCACGCCCCTGAGCACCCCCGCGAGCAGCTTGGCGATCCGTGCCATCTCCGCCTCGCCCATGCCCTGCGTGGTGATCGCGGCCGTGCCCAGGCGCAGTCCCCGGGCGTCGCCGTGCGGCAGCGCGCAGCAGTCCAGGACCAGGCCGGCGGCGGCGAGACGGCCCCGGGCGGTGCGGCCGTCGACGCCGAGGGGCGCCGGGTCCGCGGTGATCAGGTGGGTGTCGGTGCCGCCGGTGGTGACGACCAGGCCCTCGGCGGCCAGCCGTGCCGCGAGAACCCTCGCATTGGCGACCACCTGATGGGTGTACGCGGCGAACGCCGGTGTTGCCGCCTCCCCGAACGCGACCGCCTTGGCGGCGATGGTGTGCATCTGGGCGCCGCCCTGTGTGAAAGGGAACACGGCCCGGTCGACCCGCTCGGCCAGTTCCGCCCGGCACAGGATCATGCCGCCGCGCGGGCCGCGCAGCACCTTGTGGGTGGTCGCGCAGACGATGTCCGCGTACGGAACCGGATTGGGCGCCGCTCCCCCGGCGACGAGCCCGATGGGGTGCGCGGCGTCCGCGATGAGGTACGCGCCCACCTCGTCGGCGACCTCGCGGAAGAACGCGTGGTCGAGGTGGCGCGGGTAGGCGATCGAGCCGCACACGATCGCCTTGGGCCGGCGCGTGCGGGCCAGGGTGCGCACCTGCTCGTGGTCGACGAGCCCGGACTCGGCCTCCACGCCGTAGCCGACGAAGTCGAACCAGCGGCCGGAGAAGTTGGCGGGCGAGCCGTGCGTGAGGTGCCCGCCGTGGGGCAGGCCGAGGGCGAGGACGGTGTCGCCGGGGCGCAGCAGGGCGGCGTAGGCGGCCAGCACCGCCGAAGAGCCCGAATGGGGCTGGACATTGGCGTGCTCGGCCCCGAACAGGGCCTTGGCGCGGTCGACGGCGATGCGTTCGGCGACGTCGACGATCTCGCAGCCGCCGTGGTGGCGTGCCCCCGGGTAGCCCTCGGCGTACTTGTTGGCGAGCGGCGAGCCGAGGGCGGCCAGCACGGCCGGGGAGCTGAAGTTCTCGGCGGCGATCAGCTGGAGCGTGGTCGCCTGCCGCTCCCGTTCCCCGAGCAGGACGTCGGCGAGCTCGGGGTCCTGGTGGCGCAGGACGTCGGCCTCGATGGCAGGGATGACCGTCATGGTGGGCTCCGGGCGACGTGCTTCTGGGCGGTTCGCCGTGGTGACGTACGACCAATGTAGGCCCGAGGCCCCGGGGGCGCTCGGTCGTTACGTCCGTGCGGGGACGCCCGTGAGTGCCGTGACGACCGGGTCGAGCGACTGGTGTATCTCGTCCCCGATCGACCGGAAGAACGTCAGGGGCGCCCCGTACGGGTCGTAGACCTCGTCGGCCTCGGCGTTCGGGGCCAGGAGCCACCCGCGTAGAGCGGCCGCGGCGCGGACCAGGGCGCGCGCCCGGACGACCACGCCCTCCTCCAGGGGAGGGAGGGTCGCCGGGTCGATGGCCTTGACCAGACGGGTGAACTCCTTGAGCGTGAAGGTCCGCAGGCCCGCCGAGTGGCCCATGGAGATGACCTGCGCCCGGTGGTCGCGGGTGGCGGTCAGCACCAGGTCGGCCCGGATCACGTGCTCGTCGAGGAGCTCGCGCCCGGTGAAGCCGGAGGCGTCCGCGCCGAAGTCGGCCAGGACGGTCTCCGCGTGGGACTCCATGGGCGCGCCCTCGTGGCCCCAGGTGCCCGCGCTCTCCACGATCAGCCCGCCGCCCAGGATGCCCAGCCGCTCCTTGACGAAATGGCGGGTCAGCCGCTCGGTGATGGGTGAGCGGCACACGTTGCCGGTGCTGACGTGGAGGATGCGGAAGCTGTCGCGCGGCAGTCCCACGAAGGTCGTCGTGATCTCCGCCGCGCTTTCCCCGTTGCCTATGCCACGCCCCGCCTCAGGGGCCGTCAATTCGCCACCTCGAGGTCGGGTACGACCTTTCGCAGCTCGTCCGCCGAGAGGGCACCGGCACGCAGGAGCAGCGGCACCTCACGGGTGACGTCGACGATCGACGACGGGACGTTGCCGGGGGTCGGTCCGCCGTCCAGGTAGACCGAGACGGAGTCGCCGAGCATCTCCTGCGCGGCGTCGCAGTCCTCCGGCGCCGGGTGGCCGGTGAGGTTCGCCGACGACACGGCCATCGGGCCGACCTCGGTGAGCAGCTCGATGGCGACCGGGTGCAGCGGCATGCGCACGGCGACGGTGCCACGGGTGTCCCCGAGGTCCCACTGCAGGGACGGCTGGTGCTTGGCGACGAGCGTGAGGGCGCCCGGCCAGAAGGCGTCGACCAGTTCCCAGGCCAGCTCGGAGAAGTCCGTGACGAGCCCGTGCAGCGTGTTCGGGGAGCCGATGAGGACGGGGGTGGGCATGTTGCGGCCCCGGCCCTTGGCCTCCAGCAGGTCGGCGACGGCCTCCGAGGAGAACGCGTCGGCGCCGATGCCGTACACCGTGTCCGTCGGCAGCACCACGAGCTCGCCACGGCGGACGGCGGACGCTGCCTCGCGCAGACCGGTCACGCGGTCGGTCGCGTCGTTGGTGTCGTATCGCCGTGCCATCTTTAGCTGGCCTCCTCGTACACGTGCTGCTGGGATGAAGACTGCGAAAACTGCCGGGCCTGCCGGGCCTGCGGGGCGCTCACGGCAGCGCCTTGCGGGCCGTGGCGAAACGCGGGCGGTTGTTCAGGTCCGGGTGGTCGGCGGCGTCGGTCCAGCCGCGGTCCTCGGCGAAGATCCACGGCACCTGGCCGCCCTGGGTGTCGGCGTGCTCCACGACGACGACGCCGCCGGGGCGCAGCAGCCGGTGCGCGGTGCGCTCCAGCCCGCGGATCAGGTCGAGGCCGTCCTCGCCGGAGAACAGGGCCATGTCGGGGTCGTAGTCCCGCGCCTCGGGGGCGACGTACTCCCACTCCGTGAGCGGGATGTACGGCGGGTTGGAGATGACCAGGTCGACCTGGCCGTCCAGGTCCGGGAAGGCCGTCAGGGCATTGCCCTGCCGCAGGTCGACCCTGGATCCCTCGACGTTCTTGCGGGTCCACTGCAGGGCGTCCTCGGACAGCTCCACGGCGTGCACGCGGGAGCGCGGGACCTCCTGGGCGAGGGCGAGCGCGATGGCGCCGGAGCCGGTGCACAGGTCGACGATGCACGGCTCGACGACGTCCATGGCCCGCACGGCGTCTATGGCCCAGCCGACCACGGACTCGGTCTCCGGGCGCGGCACGAACACCCCCGGCCCGACCTGGAGTTCCAGGTACCGGAAGTAGGCGCGTCCGGTGATGTGCTGGAGCGGCTCGCGGGCCTCGCGGCGGGCGATGACCTCCCAGTAGCGGGCGTCGAAGTCGGAGTCCTTGACGGAGTGCAGCTCGCCGCGCTTCACGCCGTGCACGAACGCGGCGAGTTCCTCCGCGTCGGTGCGCGGCGAGGGCACGCCGGCGTCGGCGAGCCGCTGGGTGGCCTGGGCCACCTCCGCGAGCAGCAGATTCACGCAAGTCCTCCGGTATTCAGTGCTCCTGCACTCCTACGTGCCTTACGCGGCCGCCAGCTTCGCCGCCGAGTCCGCGTCGACGCAGGCCTGGATCACCGCGTCGAGGTCGCCGTCCAGGACCTGGTCCAGGTTGTACGCCTTGAAGCCGACGCGGTGGTCCGAGATGCGGTTCTCCGGGAAGTTGTACGTGCGGATCTTCTCGGAGCGGTCGACAGTGCGGACCTGGCTGCGGCGGGCGTCGGCGGCCTCCCTCTCCGCCTCCTCCTGCGCCATGGCGAGCAGCCTGGAGCGCAGGATACGCAGTGCCTGCTCCTTGTTCTGCAGCTGGCTCTTCTCGTTCTGGCAGGAGGCGACGACTCCGGTCGGGATGTGCGTGATGCGCACGGCGGAGTCGGTGGTGTTGACGGACTGCCCGCCGGGTCCGGAGGACCGGTAGACGTCGATGCGGAGGTCGTTGGGGTTGATCTCGACGTCGACCTCCTCCGCCTCGGGCGTCACGAGGACACCGGCCGCGGAGGTGTGGATGCGGCCCTGGGACTCCGTCGCGGGGACACGCTGCACGCGGTGCACGCCGCCCTCGTACTTCAGCCGCGCCCAGACGCCCTGGCCGGGTTCGGTCTGGCCCCGGGTCTTCACGGCGACCTGGACGTCCTTGTAGCCGCCCAGCTCGGACTCGGTGGCGTCGATGATCTCGGTCTTCCAGCCGACGCGCTCGGCGTACCGCAGGTACATGCGCAGCAGGTCGCCCGCGAAGAGCGCGGACTCGTCGCCGCCGGCGCCCGCCTTGATCTCCAGGATGACGTCCTTGTCGTCGCTGGGGTCACGGGGGACCAGCAGCAGGCGCAGCTTCTCGGTCAGCTCCTCGCGCTGCTGCTCCAGCTCCTTGACCTCGGCGGCGAAGTCGGGGTCGTCGGCGGCGAATTCGCGCGCGGTCTCGATGTCGTCGCCCGTCTGCGTCCAGGAGCGGTAGGTGGCGACGATGGGGGTGAGCTCGGCGTAACGCTTGTTGAGCTTGCGCGCGTTGGCCTGGTCGGCGTGGACCGACGGATCGGCGAGCTTCTTCTCCAGGTCGGCGTGCTCGGCGACGAGTTCCTCGACGGCCTCGAACATCTTGGGCTCCTGTGTACGGCGGGGGTGAAGGGGCGGGCGACCAAAAACGCCGGTCCCGGAGCGCCCGGTGAGGGGGCGCGTCCGCGGACCGGCGGTTCGGGGCTCGCTACTTCTTGGAGCCGGCGGCCTTGCCGAAGCGGGCCTCGAAGCGGGCCACACGGCCACCGGTGTCGAGGATCTTCTGCTTGCCCGTGTAGAACGGGTGGCACTCGGAGCAGACGTCGGCCCGGATGGTGCCGGACTCGATGGTGCTGCGCGTGGTGAACGACGCGCCGCAGGTGCAGCTGACCTGCGTCTCGACGTACTCGGGGTGGATGTCGCGCTTCAAGGTGTCTCCTAGGTTTCGGGAGGGCGCCGGGTCGCCGCCGCGGGGTGCGGGAGCGTGAACCGGAGCCGACGTACCAGTCTGCCAGGACTGGGGCCATCCCCCAAAACCGGGGGTTGCCGTTGTTTGTTCCCCGTGGGCCGTCGTGGGTTGCTCGCGCAGCTCCCCGCGCCTCTAACTGCCGGACACCACACCCTTGGCTTCACCTGTCGCCGTGCCCTTTGTCGCGGACTTCGGGATCGGCTTGTCGTTTTCCAGGGCCTTCCAGATCTGGTCGGCCTTCTTCTCCTGGAGGAGGACGCGGTTGGGGTCGGCGGGGTCGTAGGCGACCGGCATCGTCACCATGTGCATGTTGGCCGGGCTGATGCCCTGCAGGCCGCTCGCGAAGGACGCGAGCTTGTTGACCGAGCCGAGGTCGGAGTCGGTCGTCACCGTCTTCGTCGCGGTCTCCGCGAGGTCGAGCAGCTTCTTGGGGTTGGTGAAGACGCCGACGTCCTTGACCTGGTTGACCAGGGCCTTGATGAAGGCCTGCTGGAGCTGGATGCGGCCGAGGTCCGAGCCGTCGCCGACGCCGTGCCGGGTGCGGACCAGGCCGAGGGCCTGCTCGCCGTCGAGTCTGTGGGTGCCGGCCTTGAGCTTCAGGTGGCTGTCGGGGTCGTCGATGCTCTTGGTCGTGGTGACCTCGACGCCGCCGAGGTCGTCGATGAGCTTCTGGAAGCCGGCGAAGTCGACCTCCAGGTAGTGGTCCATGCGCAGGTCGGTGATCGACTCGACGGTCTTCACGGCGCAGGCGGCCCCGCCGGTGGAGTACGCGGAGTTGAACATCACGCCGTTGGCCGCGGGGTGCTCGTCACCCTTGGTGTCCGTGCACGCGGGGCGGTCGATGAGGGTGTCGCGCGGGATGGAGACCACGCTGGCCTTCTTGTGGCCCTTGTAGACGTGCACGATCATCGCCGTGTCCGAGCGGGCGCTGCCGTCGTCGGTGCCGCCGCCGAGCTTCTTGTTGCCGCCGGCGCGGGTGTCGGAGCCGAGGACCAGGATGTTCTCGGAGCCGTTGTCGGCCTTCTTGGGCCGGTCGGTGCCGAGCGCCTGGTCGATGTCGACGCTCTTGAGGTTGCCGTTGAGCTTGAAGTACACGTACCCGACGCCGGTGCCGCCCAGGACGACGATGCCCGCGGCGGTCCAGCCCATGATCATCATGCCCTTGTGGCGCTTGCGGGGCTTGCGGCGCCGGCCCTTGGCGCGGTGACGCGCTCCGGTGGTGCCGGTCTCGCCCGGTATACCCGGGTCCGGCGTGCTCTCGGCAGACATGGGCTCCTCAGCTCGTCTACGGTCGGTTACCCCCTGCGGTCAGTGCCAGGCGTGGTCGGCCGAACCCTTCCTCGCACCATCGTCGCTCCGCCTGGTCAGACGGAGAAACTCGGGAAAGGGTTGCACAACGGACTGTGCCCATCGCGTGCGGCGATGGGCACAGTCCGTGTTCATAACAGCGAGGTATACCTCGCTCACCTGCGGTTTCAGCCGAAGGTGTCGTCCTGTCCGAAATCGGTGCCGACGGACGGCCCTGTGGCAAAGATCTCGCCGGTGGCGCTGCCCCGCCGCGCGTCCGCGGCACCGTCGCTCATCGGGCGGACATGCCGAACCGCAGCCCTGCCGCCGGGAGGCCACCTGTGCCCGGTGCGTAGGTGGTGACCGACTGCGCGGTGCCTCCGGTGACGTTCGCCCACGGCATCGCGTACAGGGAACCGTAGGTGCCCGGTCCGTAGGGCATACCGATGTAGAGGTTGGCCTGCGTGCCGTGCAGGCTGGTGCCCGTCTTCTGCGCGGCGGCCGGGGTTCCCGGCATGCCGGAGGCGTTGCCGGCCTCGATCCACCGGTCGGTCACGCCCGGCGCGCTGCGCAGGCCGAAGACCATCACGGCGCCCGCGTCGGCGACCGTGCCGAGGTCCTCGCCCGGCACGCCCACGGCCATCACCAGGCTGGCGTCGGTCACGGCCTTGCCCGGGTCCCGGTTGGCGACGGCCACCTGGGCACCCATGCGGTCACCGGCCTCGGGCGCTCCGGTGACGTCGTCGGGCGCCTGGTCGTAGCCGCTGTTGATCTCCGTGATCGCCGAGGTGGTATCCGAATCCGGCGCCACCCTGACCACGAGAGCGCGTCCGGCGTCGGCCTTGCTCGCTCCCCCGTAGGTGAGGTCCTCCCCCGGCACGCCGATGGCGATGTACGTGCCCCGCAGGGGCCAGGGGAAGCCCTGGTGGTACAACGCCTGGGTGGCCGAGACCGACGCACCGAACTGGTCCCCCGCCTCGGCCTCGCCGCTCACGCGCGGGTCGGCCTCGTGGACGGCTCCCACGTGGGCCGGGACGCCGCTCTCGTTGAGTTCATGGGTCATCACATTGACCTGACCGGATATCACCTCGGTCGGGGTCGGGCTCGGTCCGGGCACCACACCCTCGCCCGGTACGCCGACCACCACGTACTCAGGGCTCGCGGCCACCGAGGAGCCGAACTTGTCGCCCGCCTCCAGCGTGCCCGGAATCCCGGAACTGCCCTGGATCACCGTCCGGTTGACGCTGCCGCGCAGGTAGAAGACGGCGCCGGTGTCCGTCTTGCCGTCGATGTCCTCGCCCGGGACTCCGAGGACGAGGTACGGCTCCTGGTCGAGCGTGAGGCCGGCGGCGACGGCGGCGCCCATGCGGTCCCCGGACTCCGAGGACGCGGCGAGGAGGCCTTCGGCGCCCGTGCCCTGCTCGAAGTGGGCGGCCGCCTTGCCGGTACCGAGGCCGCCGGAGGCCCCGTAGAGCACGTCCACGGTGCCGGCGTCCGTCGCGCTGCCGATGTCCTCGCGGGACGTGCCGACGACCAGGTCGGTGCAGCCGTCCTTGTTGTGGTCGGCGGTGGCGAGGGCGTCGCCGAAGTAGTCGTTCGCCTCGGCGTCGCCGGGCACCGTGGCGAGGTCCTGGTGCACCTCGGACGTGCCCCTGCCGCCGCCGTAGACGACCCGTACGAGGCCGGCCTTGGCGTCACCGCCGACGGTCGCCTCGGGGTCGGCGACGGCGATGTCCTCCTTCTTGTCGCAGTTGAAGTCGTTGCCGGTCGTCGCCGGCTGAACCGTCGCGCCGAGCGCCTGGGCGACGTCGATGCGGGGTGTCTCGGCGCCCGTGTAGGTGACGGGCTTCCCGCTGGTCTCGAGCCGGGACAGCGAGTTCGCGACGGTGTCGTTGGGGAACGCCTGCCGCATGACCGCGAGGGCGCCGGTCACGTGCGGCGCGGCCATGGAGGTGCCGTTCTTCGAGGCGTACCCGTCGCCCGGGACCGAGGAGATGATGCCGGTGCCGGGTGCGAGGAGGTCCAGCAGCGGGCCGCGGTTGGTGAACGCGGACAGCTGGTCGTCGTCGGAGGTGGCGCCGACCGTGATCGCGGAGGAGACGCAGCCGGGCGCGCTCACGGCGTCGCCGTACCCGTTGTTGCCGGCCGCGACCACGGTGGCGACTCCCGCGGCGAGCAGTCTGTCGATGGCCGGCTTGCGGGAGTCGTTGTCGCAGGCGGTGGCGTACCTGCCGGCGCCCAGGCTCAGGTTCGCCGCGACCACGGGTGTCCCGGACTGCCGCAGTTGCAGCACCTTCTCCAGGGCGGCCAGCTGGGCGCTGGTGAAGCTGCCCACGCACGGTGCGGCGCCGGGACCGCAGTAGTCCTCGGAGTCGAACTTGCTGAACACCTGGAAGGCGATGATGTTCGCACCGGGGGCGACCCCGCGCTTGGGGGCTCCGGTGACGCCCTCGCCGTTGCCGGCGACGATGCCGGCCACGTGCGTCCCGTGATCGCATTCGGCGATGGTGGCGCAGGGGCCGGTCCCGGAGTCGGCCGTGCCCGCCCCCTCCTGGTGGTCGGTCCCGTCAGGACACAGGCTGGTGGCGCCGAGGTCGGGGTCGGTCGCCGAGAAGCAGGCCTCGGAGATGATCCGGTCCTTGAGGAACGGGTGACGGGTGGCGACCCCCGTGTCCAGGACGGCCACCACGCTGCCCGCACCGGTCATGCCCTGCGCGGAGGTCTGGTCGGCGCCGATGATGGGGATGCTCTCGTCCAGCGACGGCCGTGCCGGGACGTCCTCCGTGACGCTGACCACGCCCGGCTGGGCGGCCAGTTGATCCAGCCCGCCGCGGTCGACCTTGAGGGTGACGACGGGCAGGGTCTGGAACGACTGCACCGTCTCGCCGGCCGACGCGGCGGCGGAGAGGTCGGTGCGGTTCTCGGTGACGACGTTGACGCGGGCCGTGCCGCCGGACGACGTCGCGTCGTACAGCGGCGGATCGATGGGGTCACCGTTCGTCGCGGCCGCCGCGGCGGCACTGCGGGGCACCACGGCCTGGGCCGGCACGGCACCGAGCGTCACGGCCATCACCGCGGTGACGACCGTGGTCCATAGGGGTTTGTTCACTGGGGCTCCGATGGGAAGCGGGCATGGCTGAGCCCGCTGCTGCGCATGCGGGGACGAGGCGAGCGCCGAAAGGCCGGACGGCAGAAAGGTTCCGCCGTCCGGCCGGAGCGCTCGTAGGCGTGATCGGTCCGAAGACCGTGCCGCGGATCAGGTGGCGTTGGCGCCGTTCTTCGGGTTGCCCTTCAGGCCCACGGCCTTGTAGTAGACCCACGCCCAGCCTTCGCACTCAGGCCGGGACAGGACGCCGTACTTCTTGCAGCTGTACGTCTTCATCGTGGTGTGGAAGGCGTTGTCGACGTTCGACTTCTTGCTGCGGTCGAGGTAGTACCGGTAGCCCTTGTACGTGTTGCCGATCAGGCCGTAGCCGTAGTCGTGCATGTCGCACGCGCTCCGGAAGTTGTAGCCCTTCGGCTTGCTGACGTTGGGGCCCGGCGTGCTGCAGCCGTCGTTGTTGATGCCCACGACCCAGTGCTTGGTCGGCGTCTGCTTCCACAGCGGCTTGTGCCAGCCGTAGTGCGCGGCCCACGCGGCGCAGCCCTCTTCGAGGTACCAGAGCCAGTCCGTCGCGCGGTTGCAGTGGCGGGGGTAGGCCGACGGGTCGGAGATCTCCCCGCTGGAGAAGTCCGTCGCCGGCGGGGTGGTGGCGGCGTCGTTGGTGATGTCGGCCGCGCCCTGGAAGGGCGACTCGGAGGCCGGACGCGCGGGGCCTTCGGACTCGACGTTCGGGGCGGCCGACTCGGCCGGGAACGTCAGATCCCAGGCGCCGTTGGACGGCGACGTGACGTCGGAGACCCGTCCCGTGGAGTCGTAGGCGTACGAGGCGACCGGCTCGGCGGCCGCGACCGGGTTGACCACTGCGCGCAGCAGACCCGAGGTGTCGTAGGAGTACCGTGCGAGCGTCTGCGTGGTGGTGCCGACGGTGAGGCTGATCTCCTTGGCGCGACCCGCGAACTCACCGGGAGTCGTGCCCGTGGCCGTCGTGGCGGTCGAGTACTTGACCGTCAGCGACTGCGCCGGCGTGTCCCCGGCGGCGGCCTCCTTGATGGTGGAAACCCGGCCCTGGGCGTCGTAGCCGGCGGTGGTGAGGACGCCGTCGGCCACGGTGCCGACACCGGTGACGCGCCAGGTGTCGGCACCCGGAGCGGCCTGCTTCCACGTGTAGGTGGGGGTCAGCCCGGTGATGCCGACGGGAGCGCCGGCGTCGGTGTCGGCGGACTGATCCGCGTCCACCTCTGACGTGGGAGCGCTCAGGACCTCGGAGACGGTGGAGACCAGGGTGCCGGTCGTCGCATCGAACTTGGTGGTCTCGGTGAGCTTGTTGCCCTCGGCGGACGCGTACTTCCGGACGCCGCCACCGCTCGGGTAGTCGACGCTGCTCGTCAGGCTGTAGGTGATCGGGACGTTGGCGTCGAGGTCGGTGACGACGATGGAGTCGGACTTCTGCTCCAGCTTGCGGTTGAGCCGGCCCCCCACGAACTCGGCTTCCCAGCCCGGACCGAACACGCTCATGTCCGGGCGGGACGCGGGTGCGGATTCCGGCTTGGCGACACCGTCTGCCTGAGCGTTGACGGTGTGGCTGCGGCTCATCAGGCCCTCTGCCACATCCGTCTCGTAGATTTCGAAGGACTGGTCCGCGGTCGAGTAGACCCCGGGACCGACCTGCTCTATTTCGCCCTCGGCCAGCGGCGGATCGACGACAGTGGCCGTCGAGGCGAGTGCTGCGTCCGCGCTTTGTGCCCCCGCGATCTCCAGTGGGAGCAGCAGGGACAAGGACAGCACGGTAATTGCGGGCATCGCAATTCTGCGCACGAGTTCCCCCCTCGTGAAGCAAGTGAATGATCGAACGAACGAGCGCCGACATTAGATCAACTCTGTTCGCTTACACAAGCACTAGAAATGGAGTGCGTGAATCCGCTTTCTTCGAGCAGAAAAAGCCGACCGCGTATTGAGCACGAGCGGTCCGTGTAAATGAGTACGCGTACTCATGCGCGGTGCGGGGTGGCGGCCCGAGACTGCGCGCATGACACCCCTCACTGCTCCCACCAGCGCGTTCGCCCATCCTCGGCGCGCTCTCGCGGCCGCGGCCCTCGCCGCCCTGGCGCTCACCGGCTGTGGAAGTGACGGGTCGGGCGGCAAGGGGGCACAGGATGAGCCGGGCCGGGGCGCCGGCGCCCAGGTGAGTGCCACACCGTCGTCCCCCGAGCAGGCGGCGTTCGCGGCGATGCTCGCCAAGGTCGCGCAGCCGTGTTCCTCGACCGTCGAGGCCCCGCCCGGACCTGCCACCGAGAGGCCGACCGGCCCCGAAGGGGAACAGAGCCTCGCCCCGGGCGAGACTCCCCCGGCCGAACCGATCGAGCCCGGTGCCCCCACGGATGTCGGGGCGCGGCTGAGCGACCGGGATCAGTGTGCGAGCGTCCAGCACGAACAGCGCATCATCGAGGCGTTGCAGTCGGTGCCGGAACCCACCCCCGCCAAGGTGCGCAAGAGCTTGAACGGCCTCGGTTACATCGACGAGCGCATCCACGGCCTCGAGCAGGACGGCAAGACCACGCGCTTCTACCTCGATCTGCGCGAGAAAGGCGGCCGACTCTGCGAGGCGGGTGTGGCGGCGGGCGAGGAATCGGATGTCACCCCGTGCATGGCTCCCGCCACGGGACCGTTCGCGGTCGAGTAGCTGTCGCCCTAAAGGCACAACCGCCGTCCGGCATTCACCGCAGACGAAAAGCCGCTAAAACGCCACACAAAGCGCCGGGCAAAACGTGCGAAAAACGCCGCGCAAAACGCCGCGCAAAACAAAGGGCCGCCCCCCGCGCCTGGCGCGGGGGGCGGCCCTTTGTCTTTTCTCTACGACAACACTCAGTCGCCGTTGCCCGGCGTCGGCGTCGTCTTCTGGATCTGCATCAGGAACTCGACGTTCGACTTCGTCTGCTTCATCTTGTCGAGGAGCAGCTCGATCGCCTGCTGCTGGTCGAGCGCGTGCAGCACCCGGCGCAGCTTCCAGACGATGCCCAGCTCCTCGCTGCCGAGCAGGATCTCTTCCTTGCGCGTACCGGACGCGTCGACGTCGACGGCCGGGAAGATGCGCTTGTCGGCGAGCTTCCGGTCGAGCTTGAGTTCCATGTTGCCGGTGCCCTTGAACTCCTCGAAGATCACCTCGTCCATGCGGGACCCGGTGTCCACCAGGGCGGTGGCGAGGATGGTCAGCGAGCCGCCGTCCTCGATGTTGCGGGCCGCACCGAAGAACCGCTTCGGCGGGTACAGGGCCGTCGAGTCGACACCACCGGACAGGATGCGGCCGGAAGCCGGGGCGGCGAGGTTGTACGCACGGCCCAGACGGGTGATCGAGTCGAGCAGCACGACCACGTCGTGACCCAGCTCCACCAGGCGCTTGGCGCGCTCGATGGCCAGCTCGGCGACCGTGGTGTGGTCCTCGGCCGGGCGGTCGAAGGTCGAGGAGATGACCTCGCCCTTCACCGACCGCTGCATGTCGGTGACCTCTTCCGGACGCTCGTCGACGAGGACGACCATCAGGTGGCACTCGGGGTTGTTGTGGGTGATCGCGTTGGCGATCGCCTGCATGATCATGGTCTTGCCGGTCTTCGGCGGGGCCACGATCAGACCGCGCTGACCCTTACCGATCGGCGACACGAGGTCGATGATGCGGGTGGTGAGCACGCCCGGGTCCGTCTCCAGGCGGAGGCGGTCCTGCGGGTACAGCGGGGTGAGCTTGTTGAACTCGGGGCGGCCGCGCCCGGATTCGGGCGCCATGCCGTTGACGGAGTCCAGGCGCACCAGCGCGTTGAACTTCTCGCGCCGCTCGCCTTCCTTGGGCTGGCGGACGGCACCGGTGATGTGGTCGCCCTTGCGCAGGCCGTTCTTGCGGACCTGGGCGAGGGAGACGTACACGTCGTTCGGGCCGGGCAGGTAGCCGGAGGTGCGGATGAAGGCGTAGTTGTCGAGGATGTCGAGGATGCCCGCGACGGGGATCAGGACGTCGTCCTCGGCGATCTGCGGCTCCTGGACCTCGTCGCGACCGCGACGGCCACGGCGGTCGCGGTAACGCCCGCGACGGCCCCGGCGGCCGCCCTCGAAGTCGTCGTCGTCCTGCTGACCGCGGTCCTGGCGACCGCCGCCGCCCTGCTGGTTCTGCTGCTGGCCGCGCTGGCCGCCGCCCTGCTGGTCGTCGCCCTTGCCGCCGCGGCGGTCACGGTCGCGGTCGCGGTCCCGGCCGCGCTCACGGCGGTCGCGACGACGGCCCTCGCCGCCGTCACCGTCGGACTTGGACTCGTTGCCCTGGGACTGCTGCTGCGCCGGCGTCTCGGCCTTGGGCTCGCTCTTCGCCTCGGCGGCGACCGTCTCGGGAGCGGAAGCGGGGGCTCCGGCCTCGGCGGTGGCACGGCGCCGGCGGCGCTCGGAGGGAGCGTCGTCGGAGGCAGGCTGGCCGGGGATCTCGATCTGCTGCTGCGCCACGGCCTTGTCGGCCTTCTCCGCGGGGGCCGCGGGGGCCTCCTTCGCGTCGGCCTTCTTCTCGGCCTTCTCGGCCTTCTCGGCGTTGTCGCCCGTACGGGCCCGGGAGGTTGCGCGGCGCTTCGGCTTGGTCTCGGCGGGGGCGTCGGCCTTCGCGGCCGGAGCGGCGCCGCCGGACGCCTGCGCCTCCTTGATGACCTCGATCAGCTGGCTCTTGCGCATCCGCGCGGTGCCCCTGATGCCGAGGCCGGATGCGACCTGCTGCAGCTCGGCCAGCACCATGCCCTCGAGGCCGGTACCGCGGCGCCGCCGGGAGCCGGCACCGGTGGCAGGCGCGGAGGCGTCCGTGGCGGGCGCGGCAGCGGTCTCCTCGACACGTGCGCCCATCAGATCGGTGGTGTCGCTCACGAAGGGTCCTTCCCTGGAGCGGACGTCGGCCTGTCTGGCTCGGCGACCGGTTGTGCTGTCCGGCTTCGGTCCGTGTGGTGTGAACCGTGCCGGGGCGGTGGTCCGCCTAAGCGGCGGAGGAATCTGGTGATGGCGCTTCCTTGAGCCGTGGCACCCAGTGTCAGTGTCACGCGGCGTGGTCGCACCGGTTCCGGAGCGTGCCCTGCGGACCGCTCAGTGTCCGTGTACGGCGTACGGTCCGACGTACGGAACACAGTGCGGCTTGGGGGGCTCCCGGAAGAATGTCTGTCCCGGACGGGGACACGAGGCACCTCGCCATGGTGGGGTCGGGTGCAGACTTGAGGTTAACACTACCGGATCCAACAAACATTCCCCCTCTCCAAATCCGGCAAGCGTGTGTCAGGTCGCGAGCGGAAGCACGCTCGCGCCCTGTGGATCGAGGCTCAGCCGGTTCGCGGCCCAGTCCGCGCCCGCCAGGGCCTCGACCTTGTCGGCGGTGTCCGCGTCGGCCAGCGCCATGACCGTCGGCCCGGCGCCGGAGATGACCGCGGGGATGCCGTCGCTGCGCAGCCGCTCCACCAGCGCCGCGCTCTCCGGCATGGCGGGGGCGCGGTACTCCTGGTGCAGACGGTCCTCGGTGGCGGGCAGCAGCAGCTCGGGGCGCCTGGTCAGGGCCTCGACGAGCAGGGCGGCCCGGCCGGCGTTGGTGGCCGCGTCGACGTGCGGAACGGTGCGCGGGAGCAGGCCGCGCGCCGTCTCGGTGAGTACCGGCTTTCCGGGCACGAAAACCACCGGAACGATGGAATCGGCGGGGTCCATCCTGATCGCGCGGGCCGCGCCGCCCTCCATCCAGGACAGCGTGAAACCGCCCAGCAGGCACGCGGCGACGTTGTCGGGGTGACCCTCGATCTCGGTGGCGAGCTCCAGCAGGGCGGTGTCGTCGAGCTTGGCCTCGGCGCCTATGGTCACGGCGCGGGCGGCGACGATGCCGGCGCAGATGGCGGCCGAGGAGGAGCCCAGGCCCCGACCGTGTGGGATGCGGTTGGCGCAGACGATTTCCAGGCCGCGCGGCTGTCCGCCCAGCAGATCGAAGGCGGTGCGCAGGGAACGCACGAGAAGGTGTTGCTCGTCGCGGGGGAGCGTCTCGCTGCCCTCACCCGCGATGTCGATGTGCAGCCCGGAGTCGGCCACCCGGACGACCACGTCGTCGTACAAGCCCAGGGCCAGACCGAGGGCGTCGAAGCCCGGGCCGAGGTTGGCACTGGTGGCGGGGACGCGCACCCGGACGGCGGCGGCGCGGAACGCTGGACCGGCCATCGCTCGATGACTCTCCTTGAGCTGCGTGATTGTCGAATGACGTTCAACGGACATTCGATGGTGTACGAGAACCCGGGGGCCGCTGCCGGCCGGGGTGGCCGGCCGCTGTCCCGGCCGTGGAGACGGCACGGCACCGCGCTCCATGCGGAGGCATATGCAGCGGGCGGGTTCAGTACAGCCTATCGAAGGAAGGTTCTGTGGCGACATAGGGCGCACAGGAGGCGCACGATGCGTGTCGTAAGCCCCCTGTGCACCCCCCGTAGGGAATCTCCCCCAGCCGACGCCGTCTTACGCCGGAACGTGTCGGGCGCAACACCGGCGCTCGGTGCGTCGGCGCACGTCAGGCCGGTTCGAGCGCCGTCAGACGAGACCCAGGCGCTCCGCCGCGGCCGCCGCGTCGACGGGGACGGTGACCGGCTGCGGAGCACCGGCGACGGCCCAGTCGGGGTCCTTGAGCCCGTTGCCGGTGACCGTGCACACGATGCGCTGCCCCGGGTCGACCTTGCCCTGCTCGGCGGCCTTCAGCAGACCGGCGACGGACGCGGCGGACGCGGGCTCGACGAAGACGCCCTCCTGCGAGGCCAACAGCCGGTAGGCGCGCAGGATCTCACGGTCCGTCACCTCGTCGATGGACCCGCCCGACTCGTCGCGCGCGGCGATCGCGTACTGCCAGGACGCCGGGTTGCCGATGCGGATGGCGGTGGCGATGGTCGAGGGGTCCTTGACGACCTCGCCGCGCACCAGCGGCGCGGAACCGGAGGCCTGGAATCCCCACATGCGGGGGGTCTTCGTGGCGACGCCGTCGGCGGCGTACTCCTTGTAGCCCTTCCAATAGGCCGTGATGTTGCCCGCGTTGCCCACCGGCAGGACGTGGATGTCGGGCGCGTCGCCGAGCATGTCCACGATCTCGAACGAGGCCGTCTTCTGACCCTCGATACGGACCGGATTGACCGAATTGACCAGCGCGACGGGGTAGTTGTCGCTGAGGCCGCGCGCGAGCGTGAGGCAGTCGTCGAAGTTGCCGTCGACCTGGAGGATCTTCGCGCCGTGCACGAGGGCCTGGCCCATCTTGCCGAGCGCGATCTTGCCCTGCGGCACGAGCACGGCACAGACCATGCCCGCGCGGACGGCGTACGCGGCCGCCGAGGCCGACGTGTTGCCGGTGGAGGCGCAGATGACGGCCTTCGCGCCCTCCTCCTTGGCCCGCGTGATGGCCATGGTCATGCCGCGGTCCTTGAAGGACCCGGTGGGGTTCGCACCCTCCACCTTGAGGTGGACCTCGCAGCCCGTGCGCTCGGAGAGCACCTGCGCGGGCACGAGGGGCGTGCCGCCCTCGCGGAGCGTCACGACCGGCGTGGTGTCGGATACCGGCAGCCGGTCCCGGTACTCCTCGATGATTCCGCGCCACTGGTGGGTCATTGCTGGTTACTCTCCTTCAACCCGCATGATGCTGGCGACACCACGCACGGTGTCGAGCTTGCGCAACGCCTCGACGGTCCCGGTGAGGGCGGCGTCGGACGCGCGGTGCGTGACGACGACGAGGGACGCCTCGCCGTCCTTCCCCTGCTGGCGAACCGTATCGATCGAGACTCCGTGCTCGGCGAAAACGGTCGCGACCTGGGCGAGAACGCCCGGTTTGTCGGCCACGTCCAGGCTGATGTGGTAGCGCGTGACCACGTCGCCCATCGGCGACACCGGCAGCGCGGCGTAGGCGGACTCCCCCGGTCCGGTCGCGCCGCCGATCCGGTTGCGGCAGACGGCGACGAGGTCGCCGAGCACGGCGGACGCCGTCGGGGAACCGCCCGCTCCGGGCCCGTAGAACATGAGCTGCCCGGCGGCGTCGGACTCGACGAACACGGCGTTGTAGGCGCCGCGGACGGAGGCCAGCGGGTGACTCAGCGGGATCATGGCCGGGTGCACGCGGGCGGTGACGGATCCGCCGTCCTCGGCCCGCTCACAGATGGCGAGCAGCTTGATGGTGCAGCCCATCTCCTTCGCGGAGGCGAAGTCGGCGGCGGTGACCTCGGTCATGCCCTCGCGGTAGACGTCGTCGAGGCGCACGCGCGTGTGGAAGGCGATGCCGGCGAGGATGGCGGCCTTGGCGGCGGCGTCGAAGCCCTCGACGTCGGCGGTCGGGTCGGCCTCGGCGTACCCGAGCGCGGTGGCCTCGTCGAGGGCCTCCTGATACCCGGCCCCCGTGGAGTCCATCTTGTCGAGGATGAAGTTCGTCGTGCCGTTGACGATGCCCATCACCCGGTTGATCTTGTCGCCGGCGAGGGACTCGCGCAGCGGGCGGATCAGCGGGATGGCACCGGCGACGGCGGCCTCGTAGTAGAGGTCCTTGTCGTGCTCCTGGGCGGCCGCGTGCAGGGCGGCACCGTCCTGGGCGAGCAGCGCCTTGTTGGCGGAGACGACGGAGGCGCCGTGCTCGAAGGCGGTGGTGATGAGGGTCCGCGCGGGCTCGATCCCGCCGATCACCTCGACCACGACGTCGATGTCGCCGCGTTTGACGAGGGCGGTGGCGTCGGTGGTGACCAGGGCCGGGTCGATGCCCTCCCTGACCCTGTCGGGCCGGCGGACGGCGACACCCGCCAGCTCCACCGGGGCGCCGATCCTGGCTGCGAGGTCGTCGGCGTGCGTCGTCATGATGCGCGCCACCTCTGAGCCGACCACTCCACAGCCCAGCAGCGCCACCTTCAGCGGACGCGTACGCATCATCCGACCTCGTTTCCTCATTACCGTCTACGGTGGAACCAGTCTCACTCACCGAACGGGACTTTCTGCCCCCGGTCCGAATTTTGAGACGTCTATTTCATTTGTGCGGAGGCGGAAGACAGGAGATCTTCCGCCCCCGGAGGCATGGCTTCCGGCTCAGCCGACGTCGAGACGCAGCAGGTCCTCCTCCGTCTCGCGGCGGACGATCACGCGCGCCTGTCCGCCGTCGACGGCGACGACCGGCGGGCGGAGCACATGGTTGTAGTTGCTGGCCATGGACCGGCAGTAGGCGCCGGTGGCGGGCACGGCGACGAGGTCACCCGGTGCCAGGTCGCCCGGCAGGAACGCGTCCTTGACCACGATGTCCCCGCTCTCGCAGTGCTTGCCGACGACGCGGGCGAGCATCGGCTCGGCGTCGGAGGTGCGGGAGACCAGCGCGACGCTGTACTCGGCGTCGTAGAGCGCGGTGCGGATGTTGTCCGACATTCCACCGTCGACGGAGACGTACGTGCGCAGCCCGTCGAGGGGCTTGACGGTGCCGACCTCGTAGAGCGTGAAGGCGGTCGGCCCGACGATGGCCCGCCCCGGCTCGACGGAGATGCGAGGAGTGCGCAGCTTGGCGGCCTCGCACTCACGGCTGACGATCTCCTGAAGCGCCTTGGCGATCTCGTGCGGCTCGCGCGGATCGTCGTCACTCGTGTACGCGATGCCGAGCCCGCCGCCGAGGTCGATCTCGGGCAGCTCGACGCCGTGCTCGTCGCGCACGTCCTTCAGCAGCCCGACCACCCGGTGGGCGGCGACCTCGAACCCGGACATGTCGA
The DNA here is from genome assembly GCF_040645895.1 of Streptomyces olindensis. Lineage (NCBI taxonomy): Bacteria > Bacillati > Actinomycetota > Actinomycetes > Kitasatosporales > Streptomycetaceae > Streptomyces > Streptomyces olindensis. The sequence continues at coordinate 56,698 of NZ_JBEYZD010000011.1, forward strand.
AGATCTGCGAGCCGATGTGGCTGTGGATGCCGACCAGCTCGAGACCGTCGAGCTGGAGCGCCCGCCGTACGGCCTCGGCGGCCTGGCCACCGGCCAGCGGAATGCCGAACTTCTGGTCCTCGTGGGCGGTGGCGATGAACTCGTGCGTGTGGGCTTCCACACCGACGGTGATCCGGATCAGGACCTTCTGCCGCTTCCCGAGACCCTGCGCGATGTGGGCGACGCGGACGATCTCCTGGAACGAGTCGAGCACGATGTGGCCCACGCCGGCCTCGACGGCCCGAGTGATCTCGTCGACGGACTTGTTGTTGCCGTGGAAGGCGATGCGCTCGGCGGGCATGCCCGCGGACAGGGCGGTGGCCAGCTCGCCGCCGGAGCAGACGTCGACGTTCAGCCCCTCCTCGTGCAGCCAGCGCACCACGGCGCGGGACAGGAACGCCTTGCCGGCGTAGTAGACGTCGGCCTCGGTCCCGAAGGCGGTGCGCCACGCACGCGCGCGTGCCCGGAAGTCGGCCTCGTCGAGGACGTAGGCCGGGGTGCCGAACTCCTCGGCGAGGCGCGTGACGGGAATCCCGCCGACGGTGACCACACCGTCCTCGTCACGGGTCACGGTCTGGGCCCAGACCTTCGGGTCGAGCGCGTTGAGGTCGGCGGGCGGGGCGGAGTAGTGCCCCTCGGGGAGGACATCGGCGTGACGGGGCCCGGCGGGGTGTGCGGAACGGCTCATTCTGCGTGCTCTTTCAAAGGTGGTCGGGTGCGTCGATGCCGAGCAGGGACAGGCCGCCGGCCAGCACCGTCCCGGCGGCTTCGGCGAGGGCGAGCCGGGCACGGTGGGCGGCCGAGGGTTTCTCCTCGCCGAGGGGCAGTACGGCGGGGAGCAGGGGCAGCGCGGCGTCGGCGACGGCGAGGAGGTGCCGGGCCAGTCGGTCGGGGGTGTCCTGGGCGGCGGCGAGGACGCGGGGGTGGTCACCGAGCAGCGCCACCAGCGCGTCACCGCCGCTCACCGGGCCGGGCTCGGCACGGAAGCCGAGGCCGGCGGCATTGCGCAGCAGAGCCCGGGTGCGGGCGTGGGCGTACCGGACGCGGAAGAGGGGGTTGGTCTCCCGCTGGACCAGATGCTCGCGGGTGATGCGGGGCCGGTCGTGAGCGGCGGGATACAGCAGGGCCCAGCGGGCGGCGTCCCGGCCGAGGGGGAGGGGGGTGGTGGGGGTGGGGTGGACGGTGATGTCGATGTCGAGGCCGGTGGGGTTGTCGACGCCCACGGGATCGTTGTCGACGCGCACGGAATCGTTGTCGACGACCACGGGGTCGAGGTCTACGCCGAGGACGGACTCCCACTCCGGCGCGGGCCGGCCGTCGTACTCGACGCGGACGAGATCGCCCTGGCTGCGCCGTATGCGGGCGACGGTGTCCGCGACGACGGCGGCCCGGACCTCGGCCGGGCACCGGAGCAGGACGACGTTCCCGCTGAACCCCTCGCCGTGCCCGTACCGCCGCCCACGCCGCAGGATCTCGCTCACGAGGTCGGCGGAGGCGGTGCTCTCCAGACAGAGGTTGAGGAACCCCGGCCCGGTGACGACCACGTCGGTGACGCGGTGCTCGTCGAGCAGACGCGCGCGGAGGATCTCGGCGACGCGCTGCGGTGGCTGCCCCGCCGCGCGGGCCAGCTGGAGGGCGATGTTGGTGGCGTAGTCGCCACACCCTCCGGGCCCCGGCGGCGTGACCACGGCCCGCTCCGGCACGGTCACGCTCAGCTCACCCTCGTCGACAGCGCGACGCACGGCGTGCAGCACGGTGCGGGAGAGCTCGACGGGGGTCACGGGGACAAGCGTATGGGAGGAGGGGGGTGGGTAGGCGAGCCGGTTTCGGGGAGGGTCCGGGATGTGGACGCGGGGGGCGCTTAGCGGGAGGCGGGAGGGTGGGCGGTGCGGGCGGGTGGGCGGTGCGGGCGGGTGACGGACTGGCCGTATCGAGGAGGAGCCGGGTGACTGACTGGCCTTACGAGGACGAGCCGGGTGACTGACTGGCCTTACGAGGACGAGCCGGGTGACTGACTGGCCTTACGAGGACGAGCCGGGTCACGGACTGGCCTTATCGAGGACGAACCGGGTGACCGACGGCTCTCCCCTCCGCCCTCTGCCCTACGGCACAGCCGGCTGATCGACTGCCGGCGCCTGGGTGCCGTCGCGCAGGGCCTCGTCTCGGCCGTCGGGACCCCCACCGCCCTGCCGCCCCCGACTCCGCGCACGCTCGACCAACTGCCGCACCATGCTGACCAGTTCGGCCGGTTCGAAGGGCTTGGCGAGGAAGGCGTCGACGCCCACGTCGAGCCCGGCCTCGACCTCGTACTGGGTGCAGGCGCTGACGATGGCGAGGGGGACGTCACGGGTGCGCGGATCGGCCCGCAGCCGGGCGGCGGTCCTGATCCCGTCCAGCCGGGGCATGACGACGTCGAGGGTCACGACATCGGGCCGCACCTGATGAACGACATCAAGACACTCGGCACCATCGGCCGCGGTCACGACCTCCAGCCCCTCCAGCTCGAGGTTGACCCTGATCAACTGCCGGATGACCTTGTTGTCGTCCACAACAAGCACCCGGCCCGACGCGCCTGGCACAACTCGAGAGTAGGTCGGCTCCGGCCACCGCGTCCGGGTTTTCCCCACTTCCACCCCGCACGAGCGACCCACACCCCCGCCCCCGGCAGCGGAAACCCGTTCATGACCACCCCGAGGGAGCTGGTAGTGTTCTACCCGTCGCCGCGAGCGAGCAGCTCCCGCCCGACACGCCCCCGTAGCTCAGGGGATAGAGCAACGGCCTCCGGAGCCGTGTGCGCAGGTTCGAATCCTGCCGGGGGCACCTTGGATTAGGTGCCTGAAGACCCCGTATTCAGCGGAGACGCTGCGTGCGGGGTCTTGTTGTGTGGGCTGGGGCGTAGTGCTGACGGCCTGGCTGCCCCCTCCCCTCCTCGACCCCCTCAACTCAACGCCGAGTAGCGCGTCCAGAGTCTGCGTGGTCAAGCTGGGAAGAGAGCGGTGAGGAAGGGGGCGTGATCATGGGGATGTGGTGTGTGGGCCCTGGGGCCTATGCGGCTGCGGCGGTCGTCGTCGGGCTCGTCGGGGGTGTGGTGGTGCAGGAGCCGAACGGCATCGAGGATCTCCCCCCGAATGAGATCGTCGAGAAGGCCGTTGACGCGACCAAGAGTGCGGAGTCGCTTCGGTTGAAGGGTGTGGCGACGAGCGGGGCGGATGAGGTTCGCATGGATCTCGCCGTGAGCAAGCAGGGGGACTGCAAGGGCACCATCAGTCCACGAGAGAACGTCACGGCGGAGATCATCAAAGTCGGCGATGTCGCCTACCTCAAGGGCGATGAGGCCTTCTGGAAGGACAGGGACGTCGACGCCGGTGGGGCCGCTGACCTGCTGGCCGATCAGTGGCTGAAGTTGCCCGCCGGCCAGGAGGGCTTCGGAGAGCTGGCCGAGATCTGTGACGCGGACAATCTGCTCAAGGACGTTCCCGACCCCAGCGGGCCTGGGCTGACCAAGGGCAAGGTCCACGATGTCGAGGGCCGGCCCGCGGTTCCGGTTTCCGGGAAGGACGGCGACGTCACCGGCAGGATGGATGTCGCGACGGAGGGCGAGCCGTACATCCTGCGCATCAGCGAGACCGGGGGCGATGAGCCCGTGGACGTGCTGATGACTGATTACAACAGGCCCGTCGACGCCAAGGCTCCGCATCCCGACGACGTTCTCGAGCTGGGGGACTTGGGATAGGGCGCGGTTTGGTACCAGCCCTGGTCAGCGCCTGCGCAGTCGTTCCGTTTGGGCTGAGCCCACCTCCGTGGTGCGGTGCAGGTACCGCTCGATTACCGCGAGTTCCTCGTCTGTGAAGCCTTCGAGCGCCTCCGCGAAGGCGTCGGCCGGTGCGTCCCACGCGGCGTCGGCCTCGGGGGCCCGGTGTGCGGTGAGGGAGACGCGGGTTCTCCTGCGGTCGTCGGGGTCGGGGTTCCTCTCGACCAGGCCCGCTCGCTCCAGCCGGTCGACGAGTCGAGTGGCCGAGCCCGAGGTCAGACCGGTCAGTTTGGCGATCTCGCCCGTGGTGAGGGGGGCTGGTTCGAGGCCCAGCAGGCTGACGCACTGCAGATCCGTCGGGTGCAGGCCCAGTCGGTCCGCCATGGCCTGGTTGAAGAGGGCGTATGCGGCGTGTTGGCGTCGGGCGGCCTCCGTCACGGATGTGAGTAGATCCGCGCGGTCCCGGTCCCCGTCCCGGCCCCGGCTTCGGTCTGGGCTTCGGGTTCCGTCTGGGTTCCCGTTTGGGTTTCCGGTTGACACCGGTCCGGCACCTCCCTTCAATTGCTGCGTCACGCAGATAGTGCGTGACGCAGAGTTTAACTGAGGAGAGCACCTTGAGCAGCCTGCCCCCCAAGGACACGCACGAGCTCTACGAGCGCTGGTCCGAGTTATGGCGCGGGGACTTCAGTCATGCCGACGAGATCCTCGACCCCGGTTTCGTCGTGCACCAGGCGCGGTCGGACGGCAGTGACTCCGAAGCGGCCACCGGGCCCGCGCGGCTGCTGCCCGAGATCGAGCAGACCATGGCGGCGTTCGGCGACATCGACATCACCGTGGACGTCGGGCCGATCGTCCAGGGCGATCTGGTCGCGGCGAGGTGGACGATGCGCGCTCGCTACACCGGCGGCCTCGACGGCGCCACGGCACCGGTCGGCACCCCGATCGCCTTCAGCGGGCACGACATCCTGCGCGTCTCCGGCGGCAGGTTCGTCGAGTACTGGACCTGTACCGACGTACTGGACGGGCTGACCCAGCTCGGGGCCATCGCCGGACCCAACGGGCCCGGTGCGGCCCCCGCTTCGGAGGCGTGAGCCTTCCCAGGCGCGGTCACGTGCGGCGGTCGGCCCGGCTCCTGGCGTGGCGGCGGGCCGCCGTCGCCAGGAGTGCGACGCCCGCGCAGCCCACCAGCAGCGCGCCCCACTCGGGTACGTGAGCCGCTCGCAGCAGGCCCGCGACGCCGAAGCTCGTGTTCCAGCCCGCCTCCGTGATGGCCGAGCCGAAGCCCTGGATCGTGAGGATCGCGCCGAAGAGCCAGAGCAGGCCCTGGGTCGAGCCGGTGTGACGGGTTTTGGGGTGGTTGGGGTGGTTGGGGTGATTGGGCATGACGGGCTCCCCTGCGGTGCCGATGGCACGACGGTTTCCGATGCGGTCGCATCACATCGTGCAGCGGGAACGGGATACGATGCAAGTGCATCGGAAAGGCGGGAGGGTCGGAGCTTGCCCAAGCAGGTCGACTACGAGGAGCGGCGGGTGCGGATCGCCGAGGCGGTCTGCGCGCTGATCGCGCGTTCCGGGATGGAGGCCGTCAGCCTCCGGGACGTCGCCGCCGAGGCGGACGTCTCCATGGGAGCCGTCCAGCGGTGCTTCCGCACCAAGGAGGACATGCTGCTCTTCGCACTGGAGCACGTCTCGCAGCACGTCAGCGAACGCGCCGACCGGCGCATCGCCGCGGCCTCGGAGCCGCAGGCCGCGGCCACCCTGCTCTGGCACACCCTGACCGAACTCGCCCTGCTGGACACGGAGTCGAGGGCGCAGGCGCACGTCTGGCTGGCCTTCGTCGGTCACGCGTCGGCCAGTGAGCGGCTGAGCGCCGTGCTGCGGGAGACGTACGCCAAGCTCCATGACCTCGTCGTGTGGATCGTCCGCTACGGGCAGGACACCGGGGAGATCCCCGGGCACTTCGACGCCGTTCAGGAGGCGCGAAGCCTGCTCGCCGTGGCCGACGGGCTCACTGTGCAGGTGCTCGCGGGGCATCAGTCACCCGAGGCGGCGAGGGACGTGCTGCAGCGTCACGTCGGTCATCTCCTGGGGTGACTTCGGCACTTTCGCCCCATCTGCACCATTGTTCTACCGTGGAGGAGAACGACGCTGCTCGTTTCCCCCGCACCGATCATCGAGCCATCGAGGTGACGGCCATGACGGAGACCACTCAGCGCAGGAACACCGCCGGCGGCAAGGGGGACCAGGCTCCCCCGGAAGCCCGCGGGAAGACCGAGATCGCGGACGCGGTCGTGGCGAAGATCGCGGGCATGACGGCCCGGGAGGTTCCAGAGATCCACCACCTCGGCGGAGGGATGACCAGGGCCCTCGGTGCCGTGCGCCAGCGCGTGCCCGGCGGGGGCAGCGGCGTCACCCAAGGGGTGAAGGTGGAGGTCGGGGAGCGTCAGGCCGCCGTCGACCTCGACGTGGTCGTGGAGTACGGCGCCGCCATCGCCGACACCGCCGCGGACGTCCGGACCAGCGTCGTCAACGCGGTGGAGCGGATGACCGGACTGGAGGTCGTGGAGGTCAACATCTCCGTCGACGACGTCCATCTGCCGGACGAGCCGGAGGACGAGGAGTCCGGGCCGGAGGAGCGGCGCGTGGCCTGAGGCCACCACCGCGTACCCCTCTGCGGCGGCGCTCGCCCAGCCGGGAAGCCGAGCACTCGAGACGTCCATGTGCGTTGCCAGTGGCCTCGCCCCTGCCGGCGGCACCGTCCGCGCGGCCGGCGAGGTCGGACATCTCCCGCGGCACGTCACATCTCACGGCACCCCCGCCGCCCGCAGCAGCGCCGCCGTGCCCGCGGCCGCCAGTACGACGACGAGGAACGGTGCCCTGCGCCAGGCGAGCACTCCGCCGACCAGGACCCCGAGCGGTCGGGCGGGGCCGGTGAAGGCGTGGCCCTCGGTGAGGGCGGACGTGGCGGCGAGGGCGGCGAGCAGGAGGACCGCCGAGACCTCCAGCAGCTTCTCGGCGCGCTCCGGGAAGCCGATCCTGGCCCGCAGGGCCGGGCCCGAGAGGCGGAGCAGGAAGGTCCCGGCCGCCAGGGCGAGCATCGCCAGCAGCGTCGGGAGCGTCGGGAGCATGGGCAGGGCGTCGCTCGCCCGCCCCGCCGTCATCGCACGGCCCCTTCCCCCGACCCGACGGTGCACAGCGGCAGCGCGGCCAGGGCGGCCAGGACCGGCAGGCCGGCCGGCAGGTACGGGGTGACGGCCAGGGCCAGCGCGGCGCCGGCGAGTGCGGTCCGCCGTAGCGGCCGGGACGTCAGCGCGGGCAGGGTGAGCGCCAGGATCACCGCGGGGAACATGGCGTCCAGGCCCAGGGCGTCGGTGTCCCGCACGACGCTGCCGAGCAGGGCGCCCAGCGCGGCGCCGGCCGGCCAGCAGACCAGGATGCCGAGGCCGCAGAGCCAGTACGTGGCCCGCCTGCGCTCCGGCTCGTCCTGGGCGAGGGCGAAGACGACCGTCTCGTCGTTCATCAGGTGCGTGCCGAGCACCTTGCGCCGGCCCGCCCCGAGGACATCGGGCACCGCCAGCCCGAACGGCAGGTGCCGCGCGTTGACCAGCAGCCCCGCCAGCAGCGCCGCGAGCGGGCTGCCGCCGGCGGCGATGATCCCGACGAACAGGAACTCGGACGAGGCGGCCAGGACGAGCACCCCCATCAGGACGGGGAACCACCAGGCGAAGCCCGAGGCGACCGCGAGCGCGCCGTACGACACGCCGATCACCCCGACGGCCAGGCAGACCAGCGCGATGTCGCGCGGGAGGGTCCCGTCCAGTGTTCTCCAGAACGAACGCATGTTGTTCAGAATGAACGGCGTATATTCTGTTCGTCAAGGCGAACGGAACGACCACTGGAGCGAACACGCCGTGTCCGACAACGACCCCGCCCCCAAGCCTCCGATCGAGATGATCGCCGCGTCTCTGCGGGCGGAGCGCGTCCGGGCCGGGCTCTCCCTCACCGAGGTCGCCCGGCGGGCCGGGCTCGCAAAGTCCACGTTGTCCCAGCTGGAGTCCGGCACCGGGAACCCCAGCCTGGAGACACTGTGGGCGCTCTGCGTGGCGCTGGGGATCCCCTTCGCCCGGCTGCTGGCGACCCCCCGGCCCCAGGTGCAGGTCATCCGGGCCGGGCAGGGGCCCGCGGTCGGCTCCGAGCAGAGCGACTACCGCGCCACCCTCCTCGCCGCCTCACCGCCCGGGGCGCGGCGGGACGTGTACGGCGTCGCCGCCGAGCCCGGGACGCGGCGCTCCTCCGCTGCGCACATGCCGGGCGTCGTGGAGCACGTCGTGATCAGCGCCGGCCGGGCCCTGGTGGGCACCGCCGAGGAGCCGGTGGAGCTCCATCCCGGCGACTACATCTGCTATCCGGCCGACGTCCCGCACGTGTTCCAGGCGCTGGAGCCGGGCACGCGTGCGGTGCTCGTCTCCGAGCATCACTGAGGCCCCCCACCGGGCCCTCCGCAGGCCCCATCGAGCCCTCCGCGGGCCCCCATCGAGCCCTCCGCGGGTCAGGCCGAGCGCTTGCGGGACGTCGACTTCTTGGCCGTCGTCTTCTTGGCGGTGCTCTTCGCGGCCGTCTTCTTCGTCCCCTGCGCGGACTTGGCGGTCGTCTTCTTCGCCGCCGTCTTCTTGGCCGCCGTCTTCTTCGCCGTGGACGTCGACTTCTTGCCGCCGGTCTGCTTGGGGGCCGCGCGGGACGTCTTGCGCTGCGGCAACGGCTGGACCTCGGCGTGGTCCCCGGCCTCCTCGCCGCGGGACTCTCGGGCCGCGCGGACGCTGTTCTCCAGGGCCGCCATCAGGTCCAGGACCTTGCCGCCGGCCGCGGGCTCGGGGGCCTGCGGCGGGGTCTCGCCGGCGGCCTTCGCGGCGATGACCTCCTCCACGGCCTCGCGGTACTCGTCGTGCAGGTCCTCCAGGTCGACCTCGCCCAGGGTGTCCATCAGCGCGTCGGCCAGGTCCAGTTCCTTGTCGCGGACGGTGACGTTCGTGTCGGGGGCCACGCCCTCGGGAGCACGGACCTCGTCCGGCCAGAGCAGGCCGTGCATCGCGATCGCGTCGCCCACCACCCGGAGCATGCCCAGCCGCTCGCGGCCACGCAGGGCGAACTTGGCGATCGCCACCTTGTTGCTGCGCTTCAGCGCCTCCCGCAGCAGGGTGTACGGCTTCGCCGCGGGGGCGCCGCTCGCCTGGAGGTAGTACGCGGCGTCCATCTGGAGCGGGTCGATCCGGTCGGCCGGGACGAAGGCGACGATCTCGATCGTCTTGGCCGTGGGGATCGGCAGGCTGGACAGGTCCTCGTCGGTGATCGGGATGATCGTGCCGTCGGCGTCCTCGTAGCCCTTGCCGATCTCTCCCTGGGTGACCTCGCGGTCCTCCAGTTCGCAGAACTTGCGGTAGCGGATGCGGCCGCCGTCCTCGGTGTGGATCTGGCGGAAGGAGATCGAGTGGCTCTCGGTGGCGTTCACCAGCTTGATCGGAATGCTGACCAGGCCGAAGGAGATGGCGCCGTTCCAGATGGATCTCACGTGCAGCACCCTTCCGGTCACGCTCGGGAGTGTTCGTCACGGTTTGCGTGGGATTCTTATCGTATGGCGCCTATCACAGAGGTGGAGGGGCGACGGCTCCCGCTCAGCAATCTGGAGAAGGTGCTGTATCCCGCCACCGGCTTCACCAAGGGCGAGGTGCTGCACTACTACGCGACCGTCGCCGAGGTCCTGCTGCCGCACCTGCGCGACCGGGCGGTGTCCTTCCTGCGGTATCCGGACGGGCCGGACGGGCAGGTGTTCTTCACGAAGAACGTGCCGCCGGGTACGCCCGAGTGGGTCACCACCGCCGAGGTGCCGCGGGTGGAGGGGCCGTCGCGGATGGTCCTGGTGCAGGATCTGCCGAGCCTGATGTGGGCGGCCAACCTCGTGACCGAGTTCCACACCCACCAGTGGCTGGTCGACACGCCGGAGGAGGCCGACCGGATCGTCTTCGACCTGGATCCGGGGGCGCCCGCGAGCATCGTGCAGTGCTGTGAGGTGGCGCTGTGGCTGCGGGAGCGGCTGGCGGCGGACGGCATCGAGGCCTACGCCAAGACCTCCGGCTCGAAGGGCCTGCATCTGCTCACCGCCGTGCGCGGGGCTTCCTCCGAGCAGGTGTCGGAGTACGCCAAGGAGCTGGCCGTCGAGGCGGAGAAGGCCATGCCCCGCCTGGCGCTGCACCGGATGACCAGGAGCCTGCGCCCCGGGAAGGTCTTCGTCGACTGGAGCCAGAACGCTGCGCGTAAGACCACGGCGACCCCCTACACGCTGCGGGCCCGTCCCGAGCCGACCGTCTCGGCACCCGTGACCTGGGAGGAGGTCGAGGAGTGCGGCGCACCCGGCCGCCTGGACTTCCACGCCCGGGACATCGCTCCCCGAGTACAGGACTACGGCGACCTGCTCGCGCCCTTGCTGGACCGGGGGCGGGCGGGGCGGTTGCCGTAGTCCGGGGCGGGGTTTCGGGCACGGGTGGGTCAGAGGGCGGGGGCCGCCGAGGGGTTCTCCAGGCGGCGGCCCGGCCGAGGCGGGTTCCCTGGGCGACGACCCGGCCGAGGAGAGTCCTGGAGGCGGCGGCCCGCCCGAGCTGGCGCCCCGGGCGACGGCCCGGCTGGGGGCAGCTCATGGGGGTGGCAGCCCAACTCAGGCGGGTCCACCAGGCAGCGGGCCGACCGAGGAGGGTCCTGGAGGCGGCTGCCCGACCGAGGAGGGTCCCCCGGGCGACAATCGGACAGGTGCGCCCGGGCGGGCCGGACAGGGGCGTCCGGGCGCCGGCCGGAAAGGGCGGCCAGCCCGGCGCCGACTGAACATGAGGGGCCACCCGGGCGCCGACCGGACACGACGAGTCACCCGGGCGTCGACCGGACACGACGAGTCACCCGAGCGTTCGACCAACCCGGGCCAGATCACCCATGCGCCCGGGCCCTGGCCGGCTCAACCAGGCGGCGTGGCCCGGACCGGATCAACCACGCGGCCTGGCGCAGACCGGATCACCCAGGCGCCGACCGGACACGACGAAGTCACCCGGGCGTTCGACCAACCCGGGCCGGATCACCCACGCGCCCGGGCCCTGGCCGGATCAACCAGACGGCGTGGCCCGGACCGGATCAACCACGCGGCCTGGCGCGGACCGGATCACCCAGGCGCCGACCGGACACGACGAGTCACCCGGGCGTTCGACCGACCCCGGCCGGATCACCCACGCGCCCGGGCCGGATCACCAGGCCGCGTCCGCACGCCCCGGGCCGGGCACCCAGACGCCGCCCACACACCCCGACCCACACCCCGGCGGCATACGCACACCCCGCCCCGGACCACCCAGACGCCACCCACACACCCCGACCCAGACCACCCAGACGCCATCCGCACCCCCCGCCCCGGACCACCCCGGCGGCATACGCACACCCGGCCGGGATCCCCCCTCACCCCTGCACACCCACCCCCGTCTTCACACCCTCCCCCACGTGTTCCGGTCCCGGGCCATCGCGTGGAGGGCCTCCACGTCCGCCGGTTTCAGGACTCCGCCCTGGCGGGACAGGGCGTCCAGGTCCGTGTCCGTCAGGACGCGGACCTCGCGGGGCGGGACCGGGAGGGCGAGTTTCGCCGGGCCGACCAGGGCGAGCACGGGGCGGACCTCCGCGGTCAGGGCGTAGGAGGCGCGGCCGGCGTCGGAGCGGACGCGGCGGAGCAGGGGGTAGGGGTCGCGGCGGCCCAGGGTGACCAGGGGGTCGGCGACCGTCACCCGCTGCTTGCGCGCGTACAGCGTGTGCAGGGCGAACAGCCCGCCGGGCCCGATCAGCAGATGGTGGACGCGGTCGCCGCCGGGGAGCGGGACGGAGTGCAGGGCGTGCCAGCCCGCGCCGTCCAGGCGGTCCAGGGCCTCGCCGACCGCCTGCTCCGCTTCCAGGGCCCGGCGGCGCGGATCGGCCCGCAGCCGACGGGCCGGGCCGGGGTCGCGGTCGAGGGCGACGAGGAGGGCCTCGCCGGGGCGGTTGGGGGCCAGGTCGTCGTCGGGGTGGAGGGCCAGACGGGCCAGTTCGGCGGGGGTCGGCACGGGCGGTGGCCCCACCGTCACGGGGCCGGTGATGAAGGGCCCGAGGGCCCGGAGCACCTCGTCCTCGCGGTCCTCGCCGAGCAGGTTCACCCGGGCCGCGTCACGGTCGTACCAGGCGATGTTCCTGCCGTCCGGGAGGCAGACGTACAGCCGCTCCTGACCGTGCCTCCAGGCCGGCACGACGCGCAGTCCGTCCATGCACCATCACCCCCGACCATGGGAACAGGCGGGGTGCTGCGGGGGCAAGAACCCGGCTACCTTTGGAAGGAGTTGGGCCTGCCCGGCGGACCCTTCGGGCGGTGATGGTGGGGAGGCTCCGTTGCGTACCCGCAGGAAACCTGACGTGCCGGCGCCCGAGAGCCCGTGGAGCGAGGTCGCCCCCGGCCTGTGGATGGGCGGCCACGAGTACACGGGAGCCCTCGGCCATCCGGAGTTCGCCGTCGTACGGGACGAGTTCGATCTCGTGCAGACGCTGCTCCGGCTGCCGGGACACGGCCCCGATCCCGGTGTCCGGCACCACGTCTGGCCGATCCCCGACGGACCCCTGGACGGGACGCAGCTGGCCGGGGTGATCCGGCTCGCCGAGGCCGCGTGCGAGGCGCTGGACGAGGGGCGCCGGGTCCTCGTCCGCTGCTACCACGGGTACAACCGCTCCGGCCTCGTCGTCGCGCACGCGCTGATCCGCCGGGGCAGCTCCGTCGACGCCGCGATCCGGCTGATCCGGGACCGCCGCTCGCCCTGGGCGCTGCACAACGAGCTGTTCGTCGAGTACCTGCGGGCCGGTCTGTCCACGGCCCGGCTGCTGGAGGAGCTCACCGAGTAGCACGGCACACGGCCGCCCTCTCGCGCAAATGGGACTTCCCCGCGAATAAGGTGTACGCGGCCGGCGGTCGCGCCCGAGCCGCGTGATGACCCTCGAACCGCAGGAGTGCAGTGCCCCTCAGCCGTGCTGGAAAGGCAGCCCGCCGCGCCGCCGCCGTCGCCCTCCTGCTGGCGGCCGCCGTGGGCTGCGGGGACGCCGGCGGTCTCGAGGGCGCCGGCTCGACCCCTACGGCGGTCGGTCCGGCCCGGCTCTGGCCGGAGCTGACACCGGCGTCCAGCCCGGCCTTCGAGATCGGCGAGGTGAACACCGAGGTGGTCAAGGGGGTCGAGGTCCCCGCCGGAGACGACATCCGCCGGGTGGAGCCGGTCGGGATCGTCCGGGCCGAGATCGCCGCGAGCCCCGGTGACTACGACGGCGCCAAGGCACCCTACCGGGACACGAAGCGGCGGATGGCCGACTGCGCCAAGGGGCCGGGGCACGGGAGGTGCCCGGTCCTCAAGCCGTACTACCGGGACCTGACCGGTGACGGGCGCGACGACCTGACGCTGGGCTTCAGCCTGCTGCCCGGCAGGACGACCGCGGTGCGCGTGTACACCGTCGAGAAGCACCGGCTGGTGCAGGTGATGGCGTGGGAGGACGCGCTCAGCGGCGTCGAGCTGGCCGGGCGTTCCCTCGTCATCCGGTCCCCCTCGGAGGTCGCCGGGTACGAGTACCGCCTCCAGTGGACCTGGGACCGGGACCAGCGGGCCATGCTCCTCACTCACGACGAGATGCTGCGCACCGGCCCGCGCACCCACGCCCCGCGCCCGTCCGCCTCCCCCTCGGCGAGCAGCGGATGAGGCTCACCTTCCCCCAGTGGTCCGGGACGCTCGCCGTGAAGGCCGCCGCCTTCATCACGGTGATGTGCTGCGCGCTGGCCGCCCTGCTCGGCGTCCTGGTGCATGTGCAGGTGACCAACCAGACCGTCGGCCAGGCCCGTGACCAGGCGTTGCAGCGGCTGACGCAGGCGACAGAGCGGTACGAGGCCGGGGACACGCTCCGGCGGGGTGCCGGGGTGGATCCGCCGGGGCTGCCGCGGCAGCTGCGGGAGCTGGCGGTGGCCGGGGACCGCGGCACGATGGTCGCCGACTTCGCGGGGCGCCCCACGATGTGGGCGGCGGGGCCCGCCGACGGTGACCGGGCGCTGGCCGTGGCGGTCGACTACTCGCAGCAGGCGCGCACCATCGCGGGCCTGGACCGGGCGATCCTGTGGTCGTCGGGGCTGGCGATCGGGGCGACGCTGCTGGTCGGCGCGTTCGCGGTGACGCGGGTGACACGGCGGCTGCACACCACGGCACGGGTGGCCCGGCGGATCAGCGCGGGCGACCTGGACGCGCGCGTGAACGACCCCCGTGCGGACCCGCGGGCCAAGGACCCGGCCCGCCCGACGGACGAGGTGGCCGCGGTCGCCGCCGCGCTGGACTCCATGGCGTCGTCGTTGCAGGGCAAGCTGCTCGCCGAGCAGCGGTTCACCGCGGACGTCGCCCATGAGCTGCGCACCCCGCTGACGGGGCTGCACGCGGCGGCCGAACTGCTGCCGCCGGGCCGCCCGACCGAGCTGGTGCGGGACCGGGTGGCGGCGCTGCGCACCCTCACCGAGGACCTGCTGGAGATCTCCCGGCTGGACACCGGGCGGGAGCGGCTGGAGCTGGACACCGAGCAGTTGGGTCCGCTGGCCGAGCGGGTGGTGCGCGCGTCGGGGAGCGGCACGGAGGTCGTCGTCGTGCGGGACGTGTGCGTGGAGACGGACCGGCGGCGGCTGGAGCGGGTGCTGGGGAACCTGGTGGCGAACGCGCACAAGCACGGCCGTGGGCCGGTGGTGCTGACCGTGGACGGGCCGGTGGTGACCGTCCGGGACCACGGGGACGGCTTTCCGGAGTACCTGGTGGCGCACGGGCCGCAGCGGTTCCGCACGGAGGGCGGCGCCCGGGGGCACGGGCTGGGGCTGACCATCGCGCTGGGGCAGGCGGAGGTGCTGGGGGCGCGGCTGGAGTTCGCGAACGCGCCGGACGGCGGGGCCGTGGCGACCCTGGAACTGACGGCGGAGTGAGAGCTCGGGGCGCGTTCCCCTATGGCCCACTGTGACGGGCGGGGACCGAAGGGCGCTCCTAATGTGGCGATTAGTCAGCTTCGGCACCTTCGCCCCCACATGGAGGTCATTCCCATGTCCCTGCGCTCGCGCCTCTCCATAGCCACCGCCGCCGGACTCCTCGCCGCCGCGGCCGCCGTCACGCCTGCCGCCGCCGCGCACGACGACTGGGACCCGACGGGCGGCAACGGCCACCACCACCACGACCCCAGCGGCGGCAACGGCCACCACCACGACTCGACCGGCGGCAACGGCCACCACACCGACCCCACGGGCGGCAACGGCGACCACCACGGCCACCACGGGAAGCACCTCTTCAAGGGCGTCGTCACGGCGAACACGCTGGCGCTGCGCAGCGCCCCGAACCGCGGCTCGCAGATCATCCGGCACGCCCACAAGGGCGACATCGTCAGCATCTTCTGCAAGACCGGCGGCGAGACCGTGAAGGGCAACCCGCTCTGGTACCTCCTGACGGACGGCACCTGGGCCTGGGGCGCGGCCCGCTACATCGACAACATCGGTCCCGCGCCACGCTGGTGCTGACACTCGGCCCACCAAAGGCACACAAGACGCACTGTTTGGGTAGGTTCCGGACATGAGCAAGGCCGGAATCATGGCGACGGCGGACCCGCCCGCGCCCGCCGTCCGCCGCCTCCCCCGGCGCCGGGGCATCGAACTCGCCCTCATCGTCCTCGCTGTCCTGCTGTCGGTGTACGGCTACTGCGCCGTGGGCCTCGCCCGGGACGGCGCCGTCCCGCCCGGGGCCGCCGGCTACGGCGCGGGGCTCGGCGTGCTCGCGCTGCTGGCGCATCTGGCGGTGCGGCTGCGGGCCCCGCACGCCGACCCCCTGCTGCTGCCGATCGGCGTGCTGCTCAACGGGCTCGGCCTGGTGCTCATCTACCGGCTCGACCTGGAGACCCCGGGCGACCGGGCGGCACCCGCCCAACTGGTGTGGTCGACGCTGGGCGTGGCGCTGTTCATCCTGGTCGTCCTGCTCCTGCGCGACCACCGCGTGCTCCAGCGCTACACATACGTCTGCGTGGCCGCCGCGCTGGTGCTGCTCACCCTGCCGATCCTGTTCCCGGCGGTGAACGGGGCCCGCATCTGGATCCGGGTCGCCGGGTTCTCCATCCAGCCGGGCGAGTTCGCGAAGGTGCTGCTGGCGGTGTTCTTCGCCGCGTACCTGGCCGCGAACCGCAACGCCCTCGCCTACACCGGCCGCCGGATCTGGAGGCTCCAGCTGCCGACCGGCCGGGTCCTCGGCCCGATCGTCGCCGTCTGGCTGGTGAGCGTCGGCGTCCTGATCCTGGAACGCGACCTAGGCACCTCGCTGCTCTTCTTCGGCCTGTTCGTCGTCCTCCTCTACGTCGCCACCGGCCGCACCGGCTGGATCGCCGTGGGCCTGCTGCTGGCGGCGCTGGGCGCGGTCGCCGTGGGCCGGCTGGAGCCGCACGTGCACGGCAGGATCGAGACCTGGCTGCACCCCTTCGCCTCCATCGAGGCGGGCGAGGGCGCCAACCAGCTCGCCCAGTCGCTGTTCGCCTTCGCGGAGGGCGGCCTCCTCGGCACGGGCCTCGGACTCGGCCACTCGGTCCTCATCGGCTTCGCCGTGAAGTCGGACTTCATCCTGGCCACGGCGGGCGAGGAACTGGGCTTCGCGGGCCTGTCGGCCGTCTTCCTCCTCTACGGCCTGCTGGTGGAGCGCGGCTTCCGGGCGGGCCTCGCGCTGCGCGAGCCGTTCGGCCGGCTGCTCGCGGTCGGACTCGCCTCGCTGGTGGCGCTCCAGGTGTTCGTGATCGCGGGCGGGGTGACCGGACTGATCCCGCTGACGGGCATGGCGATGCCGTTCCTGGCGCAGGGCGGCTCGTCGGTGGTCACCAACTGGGCGATCGTGGCGCTGCTGGTCCGGGTGAGCGACTCGGCCCGGCGCCAGTACGACGGGCAGGGCACCCGATGACGCGGCACATCCGGCACGCCGGTTTCTTCTGCGCCCTGCTGCTGGCGGCCCTGCTGGTGAACGCCGCCCGCGTCCAGGTCGTCCAGGCCCCGGCCTACGACCGCAACCCGGCCAACCGCCGCCCGGACATCGCCCGCTACGAGCAGCCGCGCGGCGACATCCTGGTCGGCGGCCGGCCCGTCACCGGCTCCAAGGACACCCGGGAGCACCTGCGCTACGAACGCACCTACACGGACGGGCCGTTGTACGCGCCGGTCACCGGCTTCGCCTCCCAGTTGTACGGGACGACGCTCCTGGAGCACAGCGAGGACGGCATCCTGTCCGGCTCGGACCCGATGCTCGCGCCGTTCCGGCTGTGGAACGACTTCACGCGGGCGCGGAACTCCGGCGGGGACGTCGTCACCACCCTCGACCCCGAGGCGCAGCGGGCGGCGTACGAGGGGCTCGCCGGGCTGAAGGGCGCGGTGGCGGCGCTGGAACCGTCGACCGGCCGGATCCTGGCGCTGGTGTCCCGCCCGTCCTACGATCCCCAGCCGCTGTCCGGGAACGGGTCGGCGGCGACCGAGGCGTGGCGGCGGCTGAACGCCGACCGGGACCGCCCGATGCTCAACCGGGCGATCCGCCGGACGTATCCGCCGGGCTCGACCTTCAAGGTCGTCACCCTGGCCGCCGCGCTGGACGCGGGCGTGGTCACGGACCTCGACGCGCCGACCGACTCCCCCGACCCGTACACCCTGCCCGGGACGCGGACCCGCCTGACGAACGCGTCCCGGGGCTGTCGGGACGCCTCCGTGCGGGAGGCCTTCACCCTCTCCTGCAACACGGTGTTCGCCAGGCTCGGCGTGGCGGTGGGCCGGACGGACATGACGGACACGGCCCATGCCTTCGGCTTCAACAACCCGGCCCTGCGCGTCCCCTTCCCGGTGGCCCGGTCCACGTTCGACACCTCGCTCGACCAGGCGCAGCTCGGGCTGTCGTCGATCGGCCAGTACAACACCCGGGCCACGCCCCTGCAGATGGCGATGGTCGCGGCGGCCGTGGCCAACGGCGGTCAGGTGCGGGAGCCGTACCTGGTGGAGCGTACGACCCGGCCGGGCGGCAGCATCCTCGCGACGGCCGGTTCGCGCGCGGTCCGCCAGGCGATGTACCCCTCGACGGCGGTCCGGCTGCGCGCGCTGATGCGGGAGGTGGTCGAGAACGGCACCGGGCGGCGGGCCGCGATCCGCGGCGCCAAGGTGGGCGGCAAGACCGGCACGGCCCAGCACGGCCGCCGCAACTCCGGTACGCCGTACGCCTGGTTCATCTCCTGGGCCCAGGGCGAGCGGGACCTCGCGCCGCGGGTGGCGGTCGCGGTGGTCGTGGAGGACGCGGAGGCGGAGCGCCGGAACATCAGCGGGGGCGGCGACGCGGCACCGATCGCGCGGGCGGTGATGGCGGCGGTCCTCAAGTCGCGCTAGCGGCGGCGGTTGATGGCGGTGAGGTCGATGTCGATGGGGAAGGGGACGGTCAGCTTGAGCTTGTCGTGGAAGATGCCGGTCAAGCCGTAGGACTGAGTCGCGGGGTCGAGTTCGTAGACGTAGACGACCGGGAGTCCCTCGTTCTCCTCGACGCGCCAGTAGTGCGGAATGCCTGCCTGAGCGTACTTCCTCGGCTTTACCTCGCGGTCCCGGTCCTCCGAGTCCTCCGAGACAACCTCGACGGCGATCACGACGTCTTCGGGCCGGTACCAGGTCTGCTGGGGACCTGTGTCGGCATCCGCGCGGAACACCAGCACATCGGGCTCCGGGCGGTTGCGCTTGTTCAGCTTGATGGTCATCTCCCGGATGACGTCGAGCTCCTCCGGCACTTGATCCAGCAGGGTGTTGTCCAACAGGCGAATGGCACGCGAGTGGAAGTTGGTCTGCGGACTCACGAAGACAAGACTCCCGTCGATCAGCTCCGTGTGCGGAGGCAGGTTCGGAAGCGCGTCGAGGTCGTCCGCCGTCCAGCCACCCTCCGGCGGACGAGGCCACTCGAAGTCGTCGCCCAGCCCGTAGTCGCGTGCGGCGCTCATGATTGCTCCCATGTGCCGGAGTCTGCCTGGCACAGTCAGCGTACCCAGGGGAATATGCCGGTTCGCCCGTCGAACGAGTGATCAGTCTCCGAGCCGTTGACCGGCCTCGATCGCTTCCTCCACCTCCGCCACCCGCTCCTTCTCCTCCGCCGCGAAGCGCTCCGCGTCCAGCTGCTCGGCGACCTCCTCGTCCTGGGCCATCAGCAGGTCGAGGTCGGAGTCGCCCATCTCCAGGACGCCCAGGTCGACGTAGGCCCGCTGGAGGCGTTTACCCCACAGGCCGATGTCCTTGACGCAGGGGACGATGCGGCTGAAGAGCAGTTTGCGGAACAGGGCGAGGAACTCGGACTGCTCGCTGTACTCCTCGGCCTCGGCCTTCGGGATGCCGAAGTTCTCCAGGACCTCGACACCGCGCAGCCGGTCGCGCATGAGGTAGCAGCCCTCGATGACGAACTCCTCGCGCTCCCTGAGCTCGGCGTCGGTGAGCTGCCGGTAGTAGTCGCGCAGGGCCATCCGCCCGAAGGCCACGTGCCGGGCCTCGTCCTGCATGACGTACGCGAGGATCTGCTGGGGCAGCGGCTTGTCCGTCGTGTCCCTGATCATGCCGAAGGCGGCGAGGGCCAGGCCCTCGATCAGCACCTGCATCCCGAGGTAGGGCATGTCCCAGCGCGAGTCGCGCAGGGTGTCGCCCAGCAGCGACTGGAGGTTGTCGTTGATCGGGTACAGCAGCCCGATCTTCTCGTGCAGGAACCGGCCGTAGATCTCGGCGTGCCGGGCCTCGTCCATCGTCTGGGTCGCGGAGTAGAACTTGGCGTCCAGGTCGGGGACCGACTCCACGATCCGGGCGGCGCAGATCATCGCGCCCTGCTCGCCGTGCAGGAACTGGCTGAACTGCCAGGAGGCGTAGTGCCGGCGCAGCTCGCCCTTGTCCTTGTCCGTCAGCTTCGCCCAGTGCCGGGTCCCGTACAGCGACATGGCCTCGTCCGGAGTCCCCAGCGCATCGTGGGGATCCACCTCCAGCTCCCAGTCGATCCGCCGCTGCCCGTCCCACTGCTTGTCCTTGCCCTTCTGGTAGAGGGCCAGGAGGCGGTCGCGGCCGTCGTCGTACTCCCAGTTGAAACGGGCCGCGCCGGTCGCCCGCACCTGCCACACGGGCTCTTCCGGCTCCTTGGCGTACACGTCGAAGGTCGGCATGTCCGCAGGCTCACACGAGGTAGACACCCGGTCAACAAGTGGCGCGCAAGGGATTGACGGGCTTGCTGACAAGCAGTCTCATAAGGGGGACAGTGACGTGTGCACAACGAGGTGGGCAGCCATGACGACCCTGACGGAAGCCGACGCGCTCGACGGCCTGCGCGATGCCCTGGGCCTGCTGAAGGACCGGGAGCAGGTGGCCCAGCGGCTGCTCGACTCCTCCGCCAAGCACTCCTTCGACCCGGACAAGGAGCTGGACTGGGACGCGCCCTTCGAGGAGGGCAAGTGGTTCTGGCCGCCGGAGCTGGTGTCGCTCTACGACACCCCGCTCTGGAAGCGGATGAGCGAGGAGCAGCGCATCCTCCTCTCCCAGCACGAGGCGGCCGCCCTCGCCTCCCTCGGCATCTGGTTCGAGATCATCCTCATGCAGCTGCTGGTCCGGCACATCTACGACAAGGCGGCCACGAGCGCGCACGTCCGCTACGCGCTCACCGAGATCGAGGACGAGTGCCGCCACTCCAAGATGTTCGCCCGGCTGATCTCCCACGGCGGCACGCCCTGGTACCCGGTCAGCCGCGCCCACCAGCACCTGGGCCGCCTGTTCAAGACCATCTCGACCACACCGGGTTCCTTCACGGCCACCCTCCTCGGCGAGGAGGTCCTCGACTGGATGCAGCGCCTGACGTTCCCGGACGAGCGCGTCCAGACGCTGATCCGGGGCGTCACCCGCATCCACGTGGTCGAGGAGGCCCGCCACGTCCGCTACGCCCGTGAGGAACTCCGCCGCCAGATGGTGACGGCCCCCAAGTGGTCCCAGGAGTTCACCCGCGTCACCTCCGGGGAGTTCGCCCGGGTCTTCTCGGTGGCGTTCGTGAACCCGGAGGTCTACACGAACGTGGGCCTCGACAAGCGGGAGGCCCTCGCCCAGGTCAAGGCCAGCGGCCACCGCCGGGAGGTCATGCAGAACGGCTCGAAGCGCCTGACCGACTTCCTCGACGACATCGGTGTGCTGCGCGGCGTCGGCCGACGACTGTGGAAGTCGTCCGGACTGCTGGCGTAGGCACGAGACGCCCGGACGCCCCACTCGGACATGCCGAGTGGGGCGTCACCGTGTCACCGCCGCTCGCCGCCGTCGTCCGGCTTGGGCCGGTCGTCGACGCGGATGATCACGGGGTCGCCGTCACCGCCGGTCCACGGGTCCTGGGCGATCTTCTTGACGATGCCGACGATGCGCTGATGCAGATGGTGGGCGATGGCCTGGGTGCCAGGACCGGCGGCCACGTCGTCCCGGACGTCGCCGAGGCTGGTGAGAACGGCCACGAGACTGGGCCCGGACAGATGCGCGACGACCATGCCGCCGTCCTCGACGACGGTCCCGGGGACGTGAAAGTGCTGGTCCGCTCCGACGTGCTTCACCAGGAACTCCCAGGTGTCACGGTGGGCGTGGAGTTCGGCGGCCGAGATACCGGCTGCCGCTTGGAGCGTCACGAGGTCCGGCGAGCCCTCTCCCGAGGCCTGCGGCGCGGACTCCGAGACGACCGGGGAGGCCATCGCACGGAGCCGGCCGTCGAGCCGGTCGATGGCACCGCGGATGGAGGCGAGTTCTTCCCCCGTGGCGGTCCGGACCTCGGCGAGCCCTGCCCTGAGCGCACTCGTGGTGCTGTCCTGCCTGAACTGGCTGATGGTGTGTTGCTGGTCCGCGACCTGCTGTTTCACTACCGCGAGGTCGGCTGTGACCTGACCGAGCTGGTTGCTGATCCGACGAAGTAGCTCCCTGTCATCCCGTCCGAATGGCACGTTCCCCCCTCATGGTCACCAGTGACCTTGAAAGGGTGAAGCCGGACCAATCCGCCGACAAGGCCGCGATCCGGCCACACGGGACGCCGAAACCCGGTCACGGGAACCGCGAAGCGCCGGCAGTCGCCGGACCACGGAAGGGGACGTGTCGGGGTGTGTCCGCCCGCAGCGGTTGGCGCGTAGCGCCAGTCAGTCGGTAAGGGGGTCGATCGCGCCGTTCCGAGGACGGACATCCCCCGGCGCGGCCCCGACCCCCACCCGGCGTCACGCGCTACGCGCACCCCCACCGAAGCAGCCACAGGCCGCCGCAGGCACCCCGCCCCCCGATTACGCTGCCGGACATGACACCAGCCGCCGCCCCCACCCCCGCCTACCGGCGACTCAGCGTCGAGGAACGCCGCAGCCAGCTCCTCACCTCCGCGCTGAACCTCTTCGCGCACCGCGCCCCGGAGGAGGTGTCCCTCGACGACGTGGCGGAGGCGGCCGGGGTGTCACGGCCCCTGGTCTACCGGTACTTCCCGGGCGGCAAGCAGCAGCTCTACGAGGCCGCCCTCCGCTCCGCCGCCGACGAACTCCAGCACTGCTTCGACGAACCCCGCGAGGGCCCCCTCCTCCCCCGCCTGTCCCGCGCCCTCGACCGCTACCTCACCTTCGTCGACGAGCACGACGCCGGCTTCAGCGCCCTCCTCCAGGGCGGCAGCGTCGTCGAGACCTCACGGACCACGGCCATCGTGGACGGCGTGCGCCGCGTCGCGGCCGAGCACATCCTCAGCCACCTGGACGTCACCGACCCCGGCCCCCGCCTGCGCATGACCATCCGCATGTGGATCACCGCCGTCGAGGCGTCGTCGCTCATCTGGCTCGACGAGGACAAGCAGCCGCCCGCCGAGGACCTCCGCGACTGGCTGGTGGAGCAGTTCGTCGCCATGCTGACCGTGACCGCCCGCCGCGACCCGCAGACCGACGCCCTGGTCCAGGCCCTCGCCGAGGATGTCTGACACTGATCCCGTGAAGAGCGAAGACACCCCCTTCGAGGGCGGCCCCATGGACGGCAGGGTCCTGCCCGTCCTGCTCGGCATGACCGGCCACCCGCCCAAGACGTACCGCATCCCCGTCCCGGACCCGGACGGCTGCCCGCCCACGGTCCTGGTCTACCGCCGCGTACCCCGGGGACCGGGCAGGGTCGGCCTGACCAACCGCTGGAAGTACGAGTACGCCCCGGAGGGCGCCCCGACCCGCCGCCTGAACTGGCCGTGGTCGAAGCCAGACGCCACGCCGCGCGGCAAGCCGGACGACGCCGACGGGTGACCCCGTTGCGCCGAACCGCGCACACCCGCCGAGCGCACGGCCCGCACACGCCTGATCCTCACGATGTCCGGCGGCACCACGCCGCCCCCGCACCGGAGGTGATGGCATGTCAGGAAAGCTCCTGCGGCTGGTCTGCGTCGCGGCGACGGCGGCCGGAACCGTCCTGGCCCCCGGCCCGGCCACGGCCGCTCCCGGACCGGACACGGAACAGCACGAGATCGCCGGACTCCTGACAGACCTTCAGGAGCTGTACAGGAAGGCGGAGCAGGCCACCGAGGCCTACAACGCCACCGAGGACAAGCTGACGAAGCAGCGCGCCGAGACCGACCGTCTGGACCGCGCCCTCGCCCGCGCCCGGCTCTCCCTGTACGACAGCCGGGGCGCGGCCGGCCGCCTGGCCCGTCAGCAGTACCAGAGCAGCACCGGCATCTCCCCGTACGTCCGTCTGCTCCTGGCCCGCGACCCGCAGCACGCGATCGACCAGGGCCATGTGATCGCCCGGCTGGCCAGGGAACGGGCCGACACCATCGGCCGGCTGACCGGCGACGAGCGCAGGGCCCACGACCTGGCCCGCGAGGCCCGCAAGGCCCTGGACCGGCAGCTCGCCCTCACCGAGCGGCGCAGGAAGGAACGGGACGAGGTCCGCGCGCGCCTCGCGAAGGTGGAGGAGTTGCTCGCCTCCCTCACCCCCGACCAGCTCACCGCCGTCGCCGAGCTGGAGCAGGACGGCGTCACGAAGGCACAGCAGAAGTTCCTGGCCTCCGGCGCACTCGGCGCCAACGGCACAAGCGGCAGCAACAACGACAGCAGCGCCAGCGACCACGGCAGCGGGGGCAGCCAGAACAGCGTCCGCCGCCCCACGGCGGAGGGCGGCCGGGCCGTCCGCTACGCCGTGCGGCAGCTCGGCAAGCCGTACGAGTGGGGCGCGGAGGGCCCGAGATCGTACGACTGCTCGGGCCTCACCTCGCAGGCCTGGGCCGAGGCCGGGACGCCCATCCCCCGGACCAGCCAGGAGCAGTGGGAACAACTGGAGCGGATCCCGCTGTCCGAGCTGCGCCCGGGCGACCTGGTCGTGTACTTCCCGGAGGCCACGCACGTGGCGCTGTACCTCGGGGACGGCATGGTCGTCCAGGCACCCCGCCCCGGCGCCAAGATCAAGGTGTCACCGATCGCGGCCAACCCGGTCCTGGGCGCCGTCCGCCCCGACCCGGAGGGGAAGCCCCTGCGGCGCTACGAGCCGCCGGAACTCCCCGAGGGCGCCACGGACGGATCGGACGAGGGCTACGAGGGTGACGGGAGCTACGAAGGTGACGAGGGCGAAGAGGACTAGGCGGCGCCCGCGCCGGACACCTCGACCAGGTAGGCCTGCGTCTTCTCCGGGTCGTAGAAGAAGTTCTCGAAGTCGGCCGGGTCGTTGAAGCCGTTGGCGAAGCGGTCGGCGACGGGCTGGAGTTCGCCGGCGGCGCCGATGAGGTTCAGGATGTGCTCGGGCGGCGGCGCGAGCATGGCGTTGGTCCACTTGGTGACGTGCTGGGCGGTGTCCCAGTAGCGGTCGAAGGTGGCCCGCATCCACTCCTCGTCGAACGGCTTGTCGCCGCGCTCGACGATCGAGGCGAGGTAGGCGGCGGCGCACTTGGACGCCGAGTTGGAGCCCTGCCCGGTGATCGGGTCGTTGGCCACGACCACGTCGGCGACGCCCAGCACCAGGCCCCCGCCGGGGAGACGGCCGATCGGGTTGCGGACGGTCGGGGCGTAACGCCCGGCCAGCGTGCCGCCGGCGTCGGTCAGTTCGACCTTGGTGGCCCGCGCGTACTCCCAGGGGACGTACCGCTCCATGAGTTCCAGGGTCAGGGAGAGGTGCTCCGCCGGGTCCTTGACGCCGTTGAAGACGTCGAGCGGGCCGCCGGGTATGCCCTCCCAGAACAGGATGTCGGCCCGTCCGGAGGTGGTCAGGGTGGGCATGACGAACAGTTCGCCGACGCCCGGCACCAGGTTGCAGCGGACCCCTTCGGTGTCCGGGTGCTCCGGGCGCGGGCCGAGGCCGTGGACGTACGACACGGCCAGTGCACGCTGCGGCTCGCTGTAGGGGGACCGCTCCGGGTCCCGGGCGAACATCTGGACCAGCTCGCCCTTGCCGGCCGCGACGAGCACCAGGTCGTACGTACGGGAGAAGTAGTCGAGGTCGCCGACGGCCGCGCCGTGGATGACGAGCTGCCCGCCGCGCTGCGCGAACGTCTCCATCCAGCCGGCCATCTTCACCCGCTGGTCGACCGACTGCGCGTATCCGTCGAGCCGGCCCAGCCAGTCGATCGCACGGGCCGCGGGGCCCTCGGCCCAGGAGCCGGGGGCGGCGACCGAGACGCCGAGTCCTTCGATCTTCGGGGCCTGGGACTCCCAGAAGTTCAGCTGGAGATCGCGCTCGTGCTGCAGGGCCGTGTGGAACATGCACTGCGTCGACATGACCCGGCCGGTGCGGATCTCGTCCGCCGTCCGGTTGGACATCAGGGTGACCTCGTACCCCTGGGACTGGAGGCCGAGAGCTATCTGGAGCCCGGACTGACCGGCTCCGACGACGAGTATCTTCCGCATGCGGGCTGTCCTCTACTCGGGGGTTTCGTCCAGCGCGTGGCCGACGAGGGCCAGGAGGGTCTCGATCACGGAGATCCGGCGACGCGCGTCCATGATCATGACAGGTATGTGTTGCGGGATGGTCAAGGCCTCCCGCACATCCTCCGGCTCGAACAGCTCGCTGCCGTCGAAGTGGTTGACGGCGACCACGTACGGCAGCCCGGAGCTCTCGAAGTAGTCCAGGACCGGGAAGCAGTCCTTCAGACGGCGCGTGTCGGCCAGCACGACGGCTCCGATCGCGCCGCGCACGATGTCGTCCCACATGAACCAGAACCGCTGCTGGCCCGGCGTGCCGAACAGGTAGAGCACCAGGTCGTCGTCGAGCGTGATGCGCCCGAAGTCCATGGCCACGGTGGTGGTGGACTTGCCCGGTGTGGCGGTGAGGTCGTCGGTGGCCTCGCTCGCCTCGGTCATCAGCGCCTCGGTCTGCAGGGGCGTGATCTCCGAGACCGCGGTGACGAGCGTGGTCTTGCCCACGCCGAAGCCGCCCGCCACCACGATCTTCGTGGCGATGGGGGCCCGGGTGCGGTCCGTCTCCCAGGCGTGCATGCTCTCGCCGGGCCGGGCGAACGGGGATGTACCAGAGACGCCGTGAGCGGCGTCAGAGACGACGGAGTCCACTCAGCACCCTTTCCAGCAGAGCTCGGTCCGGGCGGCCCGTGCCGTGGCCGGTGCCCGTTCCGTACACACGGATCTTTCCCTGGTCCGCGAGGTCGCTGAGGAGCACGCGGACCACGCCGAGCGGCATCTTCAGCAGCGCGGCGATCTCGGCCACCGTTCGCATCCGGCGGCACAGTTCGACGATGGCCTGGAGTTCCGGCATCACACGGGAGAGGGAGCCGTTCGTCAGTTCCCGGCGCTCCTCCGGGGCCTCCAGTGCGGCCGTGCTCGCCACGAACGTCTCCACCAGGAGGACGTGGCCGAAGCGGGTGCGGCCGCCGGTGAGCGAGTAGGGGCGGACCCGGGCGGGTTTGCGGTCACCGCCGCGGACCGGGAGCTGGGACTTCGGCGCACTGCTCATCGGGCACTCCCCGTCGTCTGGGACTCCTCCAGGGATTTGCGGAGTTCGCTGCGGAGTTCGGGCGTCAGGACGTGACCGGCGCGGCCGACGAACAGGGCCATGTGGTACGCCACCACGCTCATGTCGCAGTCCGCGGAGCCGTGGACGCCGAGCAGCGAGCCGTCGCTGATGGACATCACGAACAGGCTGCCCTCGTCCATGGCGACCATGGTGTGCCTGACCCCGCCGAAGTCCATCAGCTTGGCGGCGCCGACGGTGAGGCTGCCGATGCCGGAGACGATGGTGGCCAGGTCGGCGGCGGAGCCGCGCGGGCCGGTCCGCCGCGTGCCGCCGGCGGCCAGGGCCGCGCGGGCCTGCTGGTTGCGCCGGGCGTCGGAGGAGAGCAGGAGCAGTCCGTCGGACGAGACGACCGCGACCGAGAGGATGCCGGGCACCTCCTCGACGAGGTTGGTCAGCAGCCAGTGCAGGTTGCGGGCCTCACTGCTCAGTCCGATCAGTCCGAAGGTACTGGGAGCGGTCAACTGCTTGCCTCCTCGACTGTGCCCCCCGTGGCTTCTTCGGATTCAGCTTGTCCTGATGTGCTGCCGGTGGCCGGCCGCTTGTGCGAGGCCGTCTTCTCGGCGATCTCCGCCTCCACCTCGCGGTAGCCGGCCTGCGCGCCCTGGCGGAAGCCGCCGAGGCGGCGGCGGAGTGCCTCGGCGTCGACGGAGCCGGTGCGCTGGCGCGGGGCCTGGGCCTGGGCGGTGATCTTGGGAGTGCGCTTGGGGAGGCCCTTGTCGGTGACGCGGTCCTCTTCGTCGTCCGGTGCGCGTCCGTGTTCCGCCCCGGCTGCGCCTTCGGCGTCCTCACTCCCACCCGCACCCCCCGTGCGGGTTTCGTCGTCGTGTGCGGGTGACCCCTGTGGGGCGAATGCGCCGCCGGCGACCGCGGGCTCGTGGTCCGCCGGAGCGGGCTCGTCCTGCGGTATCGGGGCCAGCAGCTCCATCGTGGTCTCGGCGGGGGTCTCCGCCGGTGCCGTGACCTCCGGCGCGAATGCGGCCAGCGCGGGTGCGGCCGACGCGGGTGCGGCCGGTGCCGCCGGTTCCGGCCGCTCGACGGCCTCGTCCACCGGTTCCGGGTGCTCCGCGGCCTCGTCCGCCGCCTCCTCGCGCCGTACCGCCTTCTCCGCCAGCGCCACCAGCGGGTCCCCACCGCTCGTGCGGCCGTGCAGGACGTTGGAGTTGGCCTCGGCGTCGGCGCCCGGGAAGGAGAAGGAGTGGGCCGCGCCGGCGACGGGACCGGAGGACGTGACGGCCACGGGCGAGGCGGCCGCGAGGAGGGTGCGGGGCAGCACGACGACCGCCGCGACCCCGCCCTGCTTCTGCTCGCGCAGCTGGACGCGCACCCCGTGGCGGTGGGCGAGTCGGGCCACGACGTACAGGCCGAGGCCGAGACCGTCCTCGCCCTCCTGGTCGTACGGCGCCTCCGGGTCGAAGTCGGCGAGGCGGGCGTTCAGCCGTTCCAGCCGCTCCTCGGTCATGCCGATGCCCTCGTCCTGGACGGAGAGCATGACCTCGCCGTTCTCCAGCAGCCAGCCGGAGATCTCGACGGGCAGGTCGGGCGGGGAGAACGAGGTGGCGTTCTCCATGAGTTCGGCCAGCAGGTGGGAGAGGTCGTCCGCGGCGAACCCGGCGATGTGCGCGTGCGGCGGCAGCGCGGCGATCCGCACCCGCTCGTACCGCTCGATCTCGCTGACGGCGGCGCGTACGACGTCCACGAGCGGCACGGGACCGGCCGCGTGCTGGACGTGCTCGGTGCCGGCGAGGACGAGGAGGTTCTCGCTGTGCCGGCGCATGACCGTGGCGAAGTGGTCGAGCTTGAACAGCGTGGCGAGGCGCTCCGGGTCCTGCTCGCGCTCCTCCAGGTTCTCGATGACGGCGAGTTGCCGCTCGACCAGGCCGAGGGTGCGCAGGGCGAGGTTGACGAACGTACCGCCGATGGCCGTGCGCAGCCGCTCCAGCTGGGCCGCGGACTCGGCGAGTTCGGCGCGCAGTTCCTCGCGGGCGTCGGCCATCTTCTGGCGCTGGCCGACGAGGTGCTTGCGGTCGCCCTCCAGGGTGGTGATGCGCTCGGTGAGGGCGGCCGCGTGCGCGTGCAGGGCGTTGACGGAGCGGACGACCTGGGCGAACTCGTCGTTGCGGCCGGTGAACTTCACCGGCTCCTCGGCCGCCGGGTCCTCGGCCTCGGCGAGGCGCTTGGAGCCCAGGCGCAGCACCGCGAGGGGGCGGGTGAGGCTGCGGGCCATGCCCGTGGCGACACCGACGGCGAGCAGTATGAGGACGCCGAGGACCGCGATGCGGATCTCCAGCGCGGTGACGTCGTCGTCGCGCAGCGCCTCCAGGTCCTTGGTGCGCCGGTCGTAGAGGGCGGACTCCACGCCGCGCATCAGGTCCACCCGGGCGGAGAGGGCCGCGTCCAGCCGCTTGGTGCTGGTGGAGAGCTCGCTGCCGGTCAGGGTCGGCTGGTCGGTGAGGGTGGCGAGGTACTTCTCGGCGGAGTTGACCTCGGTGCCGGTGACCGTGTTGTCGAAGGAGGCGCGGGCCGACTTGGGCGCGGTGTCGCGGAAGTCGGCCAGGGCCGCGTCGGAGCGCAGCCGGGCCTGCTGGGCGGCGGCGCTCAGGGCGTCGCGCTGCCGGGCGTCGGCGCCCGAGGAGGTGGAGGTCTCGGTCGGCAGGCCGGTGACCGGGTCGATGACCGTCTCGGTGCTGCGCGGCACGCTGAAGGCGGCCAGCAGCAGTCCCCGGGCGGCGGCGGCCTGCTGGACGGCGGAGTCCAGCTCGGCCAGGGCGTACCCGCCGGATCCGGCGCGGGGCGGCGTCTGCTGCGCCAGTTGCTCGGCGAGCCGGTGGAGTTCGGTGATGGCGGTGGAGTACGCCTGGTGCGCTTCGAGCGCGCTGCTCTTGCCGGTGAGCGCGGCGCGGCGCAGGGCCGCGATGTCGTCGAGGTCCGAGCGGAGCGCGGCGGGCGTGTCGGTGTCGGACCGCAGCTCCTCGACCTGACGGTCCACGCGGGCGCTGTGCTGCTCGGAGGGCGCCTTGGCCTTGGGGCGGCCGGCCGCGATGTAGGAGGTGACGTCGTCGCGCTCGTCGGCGAGGGAGTGGGCGAGGGCGAGGGCGTCCTGGGTCTGCTCCGCGAGCGTCACGAGCTCCTGGGAGTCGTGGAGTTCCCCGGAGGCGGCGAGGACGGACGGGGTGCCGGCCCCGGCGATGGCCGCGGCGACCACGGCGACGGCGACGATGAGCCGGTTGCGCACGTGCGTGGGTCGGCCCTTGCCGGTGAGGGGCGTCGGCTCAGCGCCCTGAGCGGGGGCCGTCTGCTTGCCTGTGCGACGAGGCCGCGTCTTCTGCACCGGTGCTCGCATTCCTGACTCGTGAACCCATGGGCCCGGGTGACGCTCCGTCAACTGACGCGTACTCCCGGTACACTTCCCGACCCTCCCAGCGCCGGTGGGCAGCGCACGCGCATCACCTGACCCGCCACCCGAAGGAGTGAACCTCGGAGGGGAGTTGAGGGGCAAGTTCCGCAGGCCCTCGCAGTCGCCTTGTGCGGCAGGCCGGTTGGACGCCGGCGGCGGGCGGTGGCAATATTCGCCACCACGTCTTCCCGGAACAAAGCATTCCAGCCCAAACCAGGCGTCTGACCTGCGCGGGTGCGCCGTTCCGGCAACCATTGCCAGCCTTTTGCGGACCTTGTGAAGGGCTCGTGCAGACTGGCTGGATGCGTACTGAACTCGCCTCGGAGCCCGGGGACGCCGACCGCCCGAACGAGGACTTCGCCAGTGTCGGGCTTCCGGCCTCAGGACAGGGCGGTTCGGTGATCGTCCTGGACGGGGTCACCCCGCCGAAGGGCGGGGCGGGCTGTCTGCATTCCGTCCCCTGGTTCACCGCGCGCCTCGGCGGAGCCCTGACCGAACTGACCGTTTCACTCCCGGATGTTCCCCTGCTCGACTTGTTGTCCCGTGCGATCGCGCGTACCGCCGAGGCACACGCGGAAACCTGTGACCTTTCTCACCCCCGCACACCGCAGGCCACGGTGGTCGTGGCCCGTTGGAATCCGGCCACAGTGGAGTACCTGGTCCTGTCGGACTCGGCCCTGCTGCTGGAGTCCCCCGACGGCGCGGTGACCGCGCTCCTGGACGACCGGCTGGCCCGGCTGCCGCGCTCGGCCCTGGCCACGGACGCGCTGGTCGACACCACGCTCCGCAACAAGGAGGGCGGCTTCTTCACGGCCGCCGCCGATCCCGCGGTGGCCCGGCGCGCGGTGACCGGAACCCTTCCGCGCGAGGAGGTGCGCGCCCTGACCGCGCTGACGGACGGCGCCACCCGCTGGGTGGAGCGGTTCCGCGAGGGGGACTGGACGGACTGCTTCCAATGCGTCCGCAAGGAGGGGCCGCAGGCTCTGGTGGACCGCGTGCGCGCACTGGAACGGGCGGACGCCGAGCGGGTGTACCTGGGGCGGGGCAAGCGGCACGACGACGCGACAGTCGTGTACGCGGAGCTCTGAACGCCCGGCAGCGGGCTGCTACTTCTCCATGCCGCGGTTGAGCTGGTGCAGCAGCCGGGCCAGTTCCGTGACCTCGTGGGTGTCCCAGTCGGCCAGGCGGCCGGCGTACCGGGCGCGGCGGGCCTCCCGGACCCGGCGGACGCGGTCCTGGCCCTCCTGGGTGAGGGCGACCAGCCAGGCGCGGCCGTCGGCGGGGTCGGGCTCGCGCGCGACCAGCCCGAGCTCCTCCAGGGCGCGCAGCTGGCGCGACATCGTCGCCTTGCCGACGCCGATGTAGGCGGCGAGCTCGGTGGCCCGCTGCTTGCCGCACTCGTCCAGCCGGACGAGGAGGCCGTACGCGGACGACTCCAGGTCGGGGTGGACCTCGCGGGCCATCTCGCCCTGGTTGGCCCGGGCCCGCCGCAGCAGCACGGTCAGCTCCCGCTCCAGCGCCAGGAAGGCAGGCTGATCCACAGCGCTCCCGGCCGCACCGGCAGCTCGGTGTCCGTCGTCCTTGCCGTCCTCGTGCACGTCAGTCCCTGCCTCGGTCGTCGCCCGTACGGAGAGTTCCCGTACCGGGATTTTCCGCCACCTGCTGTCATCACCGCAGTTCGGCAAGTATTCCGCAGGTCACGGGGTGCGGGTACACAGGGCCGCCACACGGTGAAGGCCCGGGCCTCCCTCACGAGAACCCGGGCCTCCCCGACCGGCCGCGCGTCCGTCACGCCGCGACCGGAACCTCCGGCGCGGCCCCGTTCGTCGCCGGGGACAGCGCCAGCTCCAGGACCTGGCGGACATCGGTGACGGCGTGGACGTCGAGCTTGTCCAGCACCTCCGCCGGGACGTCGTCCAGGTCGGGCTCGTTGCGCTTGGGGATGATCACCGTGGTGACACCGGCCCGGTGCGCCGCGAGCAGCTTCTGCTTCACACCGCCGATCGGCAGGACCCGCCCGGTCAGCGAGACCTCGCCGGTCATGGCCACGTCCGTGCGGACCAGGCGGCCGGAGAGCAGGGACGCGAGGGCCGTGGTCATCGTGATGCCGGCGCTTGGGCCGTCCTTCGGGACCGCGCCCGCCGGGAAGTGGATGTGCACGCCCCGGTCCTTCAGGTCGCCCACCGGCAGTTCCAGCTCGGCGCCGTGGGAGCGCAGGAAGCTCAGCGCGATCTGCGCGGACTCCTTCATCACGTCCCCGAGCTGACCGGTCAGGGTCAGCCCCGCCGCGCCCGTCTCCGGGTCGGCCAGCGACGCCTCGACGTAGAGCACGTCACCGCCCGCTCCGGTCACCGCGAGGCCGGTGGCCACGCCGGGCACGGACGTCCGGCGCTCGGCCGGGTCCTGGGCGGACTCGGGCACGTGGTGCGGCCGGCCGATCAGGTCCCGCAGGTGCTCGGCGGTGACGGTGAAGGGCAGCTCCCGCTCGCCCAGTTCGTGCTGGGCCGCGACCTTGCGCAGCAGCCGCGCGACGGACCGCTCCAGGTTGCGCACGCCCGCCTCGCGCGTGTACTCGCCGGCGAGCTTGCGCAGCGCGCTCTCGTCGAGGGTGACCTCGTCCCGGTCGAGCCCGGCCCGCTCCAGCTGGCGCGGGAGCAGGTGGTCGCGCGCGATGACGATCTTCTCGTCCTCGGTGTAGCCGTCCAGGCGGACGATCTCCATCCGGTCGGCCAGGGCCTCCGGGATCGCCTCCAGGACGTTGGCGGTGGCGAGGAAGACCACGT
Organism: Streptomyces olindensis; assembly: GCF_040645895.1. Lineage (NCBI taxonomy): Bacteria > Bacillati > Actinomycetota > Actinomycetes > Kitasatosporales > Streptomycetaceae > Streptomyces > Streptomyces olindensis. The sequence goes on from NZ_JBEYZD010000011.1 coordinate 89,751, forward strand.
CCGACAGGTCCAGCTCGACCTCCAGGTAGTGGTCCCGGAAGGTGTGGTTCTGCGCCGGGTCGAGCACTTCGAGCAGAGCCGCGGCCGGGTCGCCCCGGAAGTCCGAGCCCACCTTGTCGATCTCGTCGAGCAGCACGACCGGGTTCATCGACCCGGCCTCCTTGATCGCGCGGACGATCCGGCCGGGCAGCGCGCCGACGTACGTGCGCCGGTGGCCGCGGATCTCGGCCTCGTCGCGCACACCGCCGAGGGCGACGCGGACGAACTTGCGGCCCATGGCGTGGGCGACGGACTCGCCGAGGCTGGTCTTGCCGACGCCGGGCGGCCCGACGAGCGCGAGCACGGCACCGCCGCGCCGCCCGCCGACCACGCCGAGGCCCCGGTCGGTACGCCGCTTGCGCACGGCCAGGTACTCGGTGATCCGCTCCTTCACGTCCTGGAGTCCGGCGTGCTCGGCGTCGAGGACGGCCTGGGCGCCCTGGATGTCGTAGGCGTCCTCGGTGCGCTCGTTCCACGGCATCTCCAGGACCGTGTCGAGCCAGGTGCGGATCCAGGAGCCCTCGGGCGACTGGTCGGAGGACCGCTCCAGCTTGTCGACCTCCTTGAGGGCGGCCTCGCGGACCTTCTCGGGCAGGTCGGCGGCCTCCACACGGGCGCGGTAGTCGTCGGACTCCTCGCCCTCCTGCTCCCCGTTCAGCTCGCGCAACTCCTTGCGGACCGCTTCGAGCTGACGCCGCAGCAGGAACTCGCGCTGCTGCTTGTCGACGCCCTCCTGGACGTCCTTGGCGATGGTCTCGGCCACGTCCTGCTCGGCGAGGTGGTCGCGCAGCTGCTGCGTGGCGAGCTTGAGCCGGGCCACCGGGTCGGTGGTCTCCAGCAGTTCGACCTTCTGGTCGGTGGTCAGGAACGGCGAGTAGCCGGAGTTGTCGGCGAGCGCCGAGACGTCGTCGATGGCCTGGACCCGGTCGACGACCTGCCAGGCACCGCGCTTGCGCAGCCAGGCGGTGGCGAGGGCCTTGTACTCCTTGACGAGTTCGGCGACCTGCCCGGGCAGCGGCTCCGGGACGGTCTCGTCGACGCGGGTGCCCTCGACCCAGAGGGCCGCGCCGGGTCCCGTGGTCCCCGCACCGATCCTCACCCGCCCCCGGCCGCGGATCAGCGCGCCCGGGTCGCCGTCGGCCAGCCGGCCGACCTGCTCGACGGTGCCGAGGACACCGGTGTTCGCGTACGTCCCGTCGATGCGTGGCACCAGGAGTACCCGGGGCTTTCCGGGCGTTGACCGGGCAGCGGCCTGGGCGGCCTCCACCGCGGCACGGACCTCGGAGTCGCTCAGGTCCAGCGGGACCACCATCCCGGGCAGCACGACCTCGTCGTCGAGCGGCAGCACGGGCAGGGTGAGCGGTGTGGACGTCGAAGCCATGATCTCCCCTTCGGCAGTCAAGTTGAGCTATGCCGACTCAATGCTCGGGGGAGCCGGGATGTTCCCCACGCGCCGTTCGCTGTCAGCGATCACCTGTGACACCGGGGACGGGGAGGCGCGTAAGGTCCAGTGAGTAATAGACGATCAAGCTTTACGATCATTACAGGGGGCTGGCGTGGACGAGACCGTGCAGGCGTGGGTGAACGGATGGGTCGTGTCCCGCGGGGCCGCTCCGCCGGTGCCGGAGCCGTGGGGCTGGACCATCGACATGGGGATGCGGGAGCACGTCACGCGGCACGTGTTCGGCGCGACGGGCGACGGCCTCGACGAGACGACCGTCCGCAAGGTGGCCGGAGCCGTCACCGGACACGGCGTGTGGCTGAAGGCCTTCCGGGACCCGTCGGTGGTCTCCGGCTGGCTGGGCGACGACTGGTGGATCGACCCCGAGCCGGGTTGTCTGATGACGGTCCCGCTGGCGGCGGACGGCGCTCCGGCCGCCCCCGAGGGTTACCGGCTGCGCACCTGGTCGCGCGGCGGGGTGACCCGGGTGATGGTGGCCGCGCCGGACGGGTCCCTGGCGGCGCGCGGGCAGATCACCCCGACGGGCGAGACCGCCGTCGTCGACCAGATCGAGACGGCTCCCGGACACCGCCGCAAGGGAATGGGCAGCCTCGTCGTGCGGACGTTGCAGGACATCGCGGTCCGGCAGGGGGCCCGGACCGGCGTCCTGGCCGGGACACCCGCGGGCCGGGGGCTCTACGAGGCGCTGGGCTGGACGGTCGTGGCCCTGCTGACCAGCGCCAAGTACGAGCCGTCGGCCGCCACCCGGACCTGATGGCCTGGTACTCAGCCCGCGGCCGGAGCGAGCCGCGCGGCGTACCACCGCCGGACCACCGGCCAGGTCGCGATGCCGATGCCCAGGGCGATGAGGTGCCCCCAGTTCGTCATCGGGTCGCTGAAGGCGAGCAGGTCCTGGAGCAGCATCCCGCCGAAGCCGGCCAGCAGGGGCACGCGTGACCAGGGCGGCAGCAGGCCGGCCAGGGCGCCGATGCCGGCCGCGACGCCGAAGCTGACGCCGTAGTCGAGGCGGTGCAGGGAGCTGTCGGGGAGGTGCCCGGCCAGGACCGCGAGACCCACCGGGACCTCGGTCGCCAGGGTGGCGAGGACGTGCCCGAGCAGGAAGACACCGGCCGTGCGCAGACCGCCGATCCGCCGTTCCAGCGCGGTCAGCACCAGCACGAAGGCGATGGCGAAGGGCGAGGCCACCCCGCCCGCGACCCACAGTGCGCTGCCCACCAGCACCAGCTCCGGCGTCCGCATCAGGTGTGCCACGTCCGTGCTGGAGCCCTGGAGCAGGGCGTGCACCAATGCCGGGTCGGCGTGCGCGGCGACCAGCGAGGTGACACCGAGCAGGGCCGCGTACGTGAAGGTGAACGGCGTGCCCACGGGGGTGGGCAGCAGCCGCCAGGGCCGCAGCGCCCGGAGTCCGGTCCGGGGCGTTACCGACGGCGGGGACTTCGGTGCGGCCGGGGCCGCGGTCTCGCGTGCCCGCTGCCGCGGCACCCCGTCCAGCAGGACCGACGTGTCGTACCCGGGCGCGTCCGCCGGTGTGGGTACGACCTCCGCGGTCTCCTCGCCGGGCGGCGCGGCGCGTTCCACCACGGGCGCTCCTTCCGTCCGGGCCCAGCCTTCGCGCCCGACCGCCCCGCTGTCTGTGACCCGGGCCACGCGAGAGCGGATTCACAGCAACCCGACAGCCGTGTCCCGCGTCCGCCGCCCGCCGCCCGCCGCCCGCCGCCCGCCGCCCGCCGCCCGCCGACAGTCATATCCCGCACCGCCGCGCCGTGTCCCGCGTCCGCCGCCGGCCGTGGCCCGCGTCGCCGCCGGGCCGTACCCGCGTCGCGGTCGGCCACACCCCGCGTCCCGCCGACCGTGCCCCCCATCGCCGCGCCCCCCATCGCCGCCGACCGTGCCCCGCATCGCCGCGCCCCGCGTCGCCGCCGGGCCGTACCCGCGTCGCGGTCGGCCGCATCCCGCGTCCCGCCGACCGCCCCCCATCACCGCCGGCCATGCCCCGCGTCGCGGCACGACCGTGTCCCCCGTCCCGGCCTGGCCGTACCCACGTCGCCGCAGCCCGCGCGGAAATTCCGGGCGTCGGCATCGCGCCCCTGCCAGGATGGCTCCCATGCCCACCCCGAACGACATTCCCGATGTCCTGGACCGTCGCGAGGGCCCGCACGGCGAGGTCGTGTTGCGGCAGCGGCCCGGTGGCCGGCTGGAGATCATCGCGAACGGCTGCTTCCTGATGGACACCTCCGACGGCCGCTCGGAGCGCCGGCTGGTCGACGCGGCCCTGGACGCCCTGCCCGGCCGGACCCGCCCCGACGTGCTGATCGGCGGACTCGGCGTCGGCTTCTCCCTCGCACACGCGGCGGCGGATCCGCGCTGGGGACGGATCGCCGTGGTGGAACGCGAGCGCGCGATTGTCGAATGGCACCGCGACGGCCCGCTCTCCGCGATCTCCGCCGAGGCCCTCGCCGACCCCCGCACGGAAATCGTCGAAGCCGATCTCGTCGCATACGTCAATGAGACATCCGCCACGTACGACGCGCTCTGCCTCGACATCGACAACGGCCCCGGCTGGACCGTCACGGAGGGCAACGGAAATCTCTACCGCGAAGCCGGACTTGCCAGCTGCGCACGGGTGTTGAGACCCGGTGGGGTACTCGCCGTCTGGTCCGCCCAACCCTCTCCGGAATTCGAAGAAACCTTGTGGAATGCCGGGTTCCAACAGGTGCGTACCGAAGAGATCCCGGTTGCCCGGGGCGTTCCGGACGTCGTGCACCTCGCCATCAGCCCTGGATAGCAAAGGTGTGCTGACTCCCCGTACGCTGCTCCTCTGACGCCGATCATTCAAGCGTCAATCGCACACCATGCGCAGGCACAGCCAGTCAGGAATCACCCCACTGATTCCGGAAAGCACACCCCAGGGGCGGGCGATGGAGCAGACACACACCTCCCACAACGGTTCGGCGACGGCTACCCCGGGCGCGCAGCGCCGGGTTCTCGTCGTCGAGGACGACGCCACGATCGTGGACGCCATCGCGACCCGCCTGCGAGCCGAGGGATTCCTCGTGCAAACAGCGGGTGACGGCCCGGCCGCCGTCGACACGGCCGAGGCATGGCAGCCCGACCTGCTGATCCTCGACATCATGCTGCCCGGCTTCGACGGTCTGGAGGTCTGCCGCCGCGTGCAGGCCGCCCGCCCGGTGCCGGTGCTGATGCTCACCGCGCGCGACGACGAGACCGACATGCTGGTCGGGCTCGGCGTCGGCGCCGACGACTACATGACGAAGCCCTTCTCGATGCGGGAGTTGGCGGCACGCGTGCACGTGCTGCTGCGCCGCGTGGAGCGGGCCGCGCTGGCCGCCGCGACGCCGCGCAGCGGCATCCTGCGCCTCGGCGAGCTGGAGATCGACCACGCGCAGCGCCGGGTCCGGGTGCGCAGCGAGGACGTCCACCTCACCCCGACCGAGTTCGACCTGCTGGTCTGCCTGGCCAACACCCCGCGTGCGGTGCTCTCGCGCGAGCAGCTGCTCGCCGAGGTCTGGGACTGGGCGGACGCCTCCGGCACCCGCACGGTCGACAGCCACATCAAGGCGCTGCGCCGGAAGATCGGCGCGGAGCGGATCCGTACGGTGCACGGCGTCGGTTACGCCCTGGAGACCCCGACGCCATGAGCGGCGGGCCGGCCGCACGGAGAAACCCCGGGGAGCCGGAACCCTGGGGCGGGGTGAGCCCGTTCTCGATCAAGACCAAACTGGGCGCGCTGGTCGTCATCTCGGTGCTGATCACCACCGGTCTGTCGGTGATCGCGGTGCACACGAAGACGGAGCTGCGCTTCATCACGGTCTTCTCGATGATCGCCACACTCCTCATCACGCAGTTCGTGGCCCATTCGCTCACCGCGCCGCTGGACGAGATGACGGCCGTGGCGCGTTCCATCTCGCAGGGCGACTACACCCGCCGGGTGCGGGAGAACCGCCGTGACGAACTGGGCGACCTGGCCGTGACGATCAACGCCATGGCCGACGAGCTGGAGGCCCAGGACCGCCAGCGCAAGGAGCTGGTGGCGAACGTCTCGCACGAGCTGCGCACGCCCATCGCGGGCCTGCGCGCGGTGCTGGAGAACATCGTCGACGGCGTCACGCAGGCCGACCCGGAGACGATGCGCACGGCCCTGAAGCAGACCGAGCGTCTCGGCCGGCTGGTGGAGACGCTGCTGGACCTGTCCCGCCTGGACAACGGCGTCGTACCGCTGAAGAAGCGGCGGTTCGAGGTGTGGCCGTACCTGTCCGGCGTGCTGAAGGAGGCCAACATGGTCGCCTCCGTGCGCGCGGGCATCGCGACCGGCTCGGGCAGTCACACGCGCACGGACGTCCATCTGCACCTCGACGTCCACCCGCCGGAGTTGACCGCGCACGCCGATCCGGAGCGCATCCACCAGGTCGTCGCCAATCTCATCGACAACGCGGTCAAGCACAGCCCGCCGCACGGCCGGGTGACGGTCAAGGCGCGGCGCGGCCCGCTGCCGGAGTCGCTGGAGCTGGAGGTCCTGGACGAGGGCCCCGGCATTCCGAAGTCGGAGTGGCACCGCGTCTTCGAGCGGTTCAACCGGGGCAGTGCCAAACGGCCGCAGGGGCCGGGCAGCGACGGCGGCACGGGCCTCGGCCTGGCGATCGCCCGCTGGGCGGTCGATCTGCACGGCGGTCGGATCGGAGTGGCCGAATCCGAGCGAGGTTGCCGGATTCTTGTCACTCTTCCGGGAGAGTCATCCGTGCCAAGTTGACGTAAAGTTCGAAGCGGAGCCACAAGATCCACCGGCGTCCGCGCTGACGGACACGTGTGATCAGGCACAGGCCCGCGCCATCGGCGTCCGAGGCCCTGCTCCGCCCTTCCCTCCTTAAGCGGAACCACGCTTGTTTCCCGCCATTTCAAGGCCCGAAACACAGTCTGAGATGTGACTTACACGACGTTGAACGGGCCCGACCTGACCTTCCCGGTCCGGGAGGCGTAGCCTTGATTCCCGCTGTCCATCATCTTGTGAAGCGGAAGAGGGCGGTTGCCGCCGTGTCGCCACAGTCCCCCAGTAACTCGAGCATCTCGACCGACACCGACCAAGCGGGCAAGAACCCCGCTGCGTCGTTCGGTGCCAACGAGTGGCTCGTCGACGAGATCTATCAGCAGTACCTCCAGGACCCGAATTCGGTAGACCGAGCCTGGTGGGACTTCTTCGCCGACTACAAGCCGGGCGCCGCTGCCGCCTCGGCTCCGGCGGGTACCGCGGCCGCGGGGGCCGCGGGGACCACCACCGCTCAGCCGGCCGCCCCGGCCGCTCCCGCCCAGGCCCCCGCCCCGGCGGCAGAGAAGCCCGCCGCCGCGCAGGCTCCCGCCCCGGCTCCGGCCCAGGCGAAGCCCGCCGCGCAGGCCCCGGCCCAGGCCGCCGCTCCCGCGAAGGCCGCCCCGGCCGCCGCGAAGCCGGCCGCCGCCAAGCCCGCCGCGGCCCCGAAGAAGGCCGAGCCCGCCGGTGACGCCCCCTCGGGCCCCGAGCAGGTCGTGCTGCGCGGCCCGGCCGCCGCGGTCGCGAAGAACATGGACGCCTCCCTGGAGCTGCCCACGGCCACGTCCGTGCGCGCGGTCCCGGTGAAGCTGCTGTTCGACAACCGCATCGTCATCAACAACCACCTCAAGCGGGCGCGCGGCGGGAAGATCTCCTTCACGCACCTCATCGGCTACGCCATGGTCCAGGCGATCAAGGCCATGCCGGCGATGAACCACTCGTTCGCGAAGGTGGACGGCAAGCCGACGCTGGTCAAGCCGGACCACGTCAACCTGGGTCTCGCCATCGACCTGGTCAAGCCGAACGGCGACCGCCAGCTCGTCGTCGCGGCGATCAAGAAGGCCGAGACGCTGAACTTCTTCGAGTTCTGGCAGGCCTACGAGGACATCGTCCGCCGCGCCCGCGACGGCAAGCTGACGATGGACGACTTCTCCGGGGTCACGGTCTCCCTGACCAACCCCGGCGGCCTCGGCACGGTCCACTCGGTCCCGCGTCTGATGCCCGGCCAGTCCGTGATCATGGGCGTCGGCTCCATGGACTACCCGGCGGAGTTCCAGGGCACCTCCCAGGACACTCTGAACAAGCTCGGCATCTCGAAGGTCATGACGCTCACGTCGACCTACGACCACCGGGTCATCCAGGGCGCCGCCTCCGGCGAGTTCCTCCGCCAGGTCGCGAACCTGCTGCTCGGCGAGAACGGCTTCTACGACGACATCTTCGAGGCGCTGCGCATCCCCTACGAGCCGGTCCGCTGGCTCAAGGACATCGACGCCAGCCACGACGACGACGTCACCAAGGCCGCCCGGGTCTTCGAGCTGATCCACTCCTACCGGGTCCGCGGCCACGTCATGGCCGACACCGACCCGCTCGAGTACCAGCAGCGCAAGCACCCCGACCTGGACATCACCGAGCACGGCCTCACGCTCTGGGACCTGGAGCGCGAGTTCGCCGTCGGCGGCTTCGCCGGCAAGTCGATGATGAAGCTGCGCGACATCCTCGGCGTCCTGCGCGACTCGTACTGCCGCACCACCGGCATCGAGTTCATGCACATCCAGGACCCGAAGCAGCGCAAGTGGATCCAGGACCGCGTGGAGCGCCCGCACTCCAAGCCGGAGCGCGAGGAGCAGCTGCGCATCCTGCGCCGCCTGAACGCGGCCGAGGCCTTCGAGACGTTCCTGCAGACGAAGTACGTCGGCCAGAAGCGCTTCTCCCTGGAGGGCGGCGAGTCCGTCATCCCGCTGCTGGACGCCGTGCTGGACTCGGCCGCCGAGTCCCGCCTGGACGAGGTCGTCATCGGCATGGCCCACCGCGGCCGCCTGAACGTCCTCGCCAACATCGTCGGCAAGTCGTACGCGCAGATCTTCCGCGAGTTCGAGGGCAACCTCGACCCGAAGTCGATGCACGGCTCCGGTGACGTGAAGTACCACCTGGGCGCCGAGGGCACCTTCACGGGCCTCGACGGCGAGCAGATCAAGGTCTCCCTGGTCGCCAACCCCTCGCACCTGGAGGCGGTCGACCCGGTCCTGGAGGGCGTCTCCCGCGCCAAGCAGGACATCATCAACAAGGGCGGCACGGACTTCACGGTCCTGCCGGTGGCGATCCACGGCGACGCGGCCTTCGCGGGCCAGGGCGTGGTGGCCGAGACCCTGAACATGTCGCAGCTGCGCGGCTACCGCACCGGCGGCACGGTCCACATCGTCATCAACAACCAGGTCGGCTTCACGGCCGCCCCGGAGTCCTCCCGCTCGTCGATGTACGCGACGGACGTGGCGAGGATGATCGAGGCCCCGATCTTCCACGTGAACGGCGACGACCCCGAGGCCGTCGTCCGCGTGGCGCGGCTCGCCTTCGAGTTCCGCCAGGCGTTCAACAAGGACGTGGTGATCGACCTCATCTGCTACCGCCGCCGCGGCCACAACGAGTCGGACAACCCGGCCTTCACGCAGCCGCTGATGTACGACCTGATCGACAAGAAGCGCTCGGTGCGCAAGCTCTACACCGAGTCCCTCATCGGTCGCGGCGACATCACCCTGGAAGAGGCCGAGCAGGCGCTCCAGGACTACCAGGGCCAGCTGGAGAAGGTCTTCACGGAGGTCCGTGAGGCCACTTCGCAGCCGTCCGCCGTGGAGCCCTCCGACCCGCAGGCCGAGTTCCCGGTCGCCGTGAACACCGCGGTGACCTCGGAGGTCGTCAAGCGGATCGCCGAGTCCCAGGTCAACATCCCCGACCACATCACCGTCCACCCGCGTCTGCTGCCGCAGCTGCAGCGCCGGGCGTCGATGGTCGAGGACGGCACGATCGACTGGGGCATGGGCGAGACCCTCGCGATCGGCTCCCTCCTCCTGGAGGGCGTCCCGGTCCGTCTGGCCGGCCAGGACTCGCAGCGCGGTACGTTCGGCCAGCGCCACGCGGTCATCATCGACCGCAGCACGGGCGACGAGTACACGCCGCTGCAGTACCTCTCCGAGGACCAGGCGCGGCTGAACGTCTACAACTCCCTCCTCTCCGAGTACGCGGCGATGGGCTTCGAGTACGGCTACTCGCTGGCCCGCCCCGAGGCGCTCGTGATGTGGGAGGCGCAGTTCGGCGACTTCGTCAACGGCGCGCAGACCGTCGTGGACGAGTTCATCTCCTCGGCCGAGCAGAAGTGGGCCCAGACGTCCGGCGTCGTCCTGCTCCTGCCGCACGGCTACGAGGGCCAGGGCCCGGACCACTCCTCGGCCCGCCCGGAGCGCTTCCTGCAGATGTGCGCGCAGAACAACATGACGGTCGCCATGCCGACGTCGCCGTCGAACTACTTCCACCTCCTGCGGTGGCAGGTGCACAACCCGCACCACAAGCCGCTGGTGGTCTTCACGCCGAAGTCGATGCTGCGCCTGAAGGCGGCGGCCTCGAAGGCGGAGGAGTTCACGACCGGGCAGTTCCAGCCGGTCATCGGCGACGCGTCGGTCGACCCGGCCGCGGTCAAGAAGGTCGTCTTCTGCGCCGGCAAGGTCTACTACGACCTGGAGGCCGAGCGTCAGAAGCGCGGCGTCACGGACACGGCGATCATCCGCATCGAGCGCCTGTACCCGCTGCCGGGTGCCGAGCTCCAGGCGGAGATCAAGAAGTACCCGAACGCCGAGAAGTACCTGTGGGCCCAGGAGGAGCCGGCGAACCAGGGTTCCTGGCCGTTCATCGCGCTCAACCTGATCGACCACCTGGACCTGGCCGTCGGCGCGGACGTCCCGCACGGCGAGCGCCTGCGCCGCATCTCGCGTCCGCACAGCTCGTCCCCGGCCGTCGGTTCCGCGAAGCGGCACCAGGCCGAGCAGGAGCAGCTCGTGCGTGAGGTGTTCGACGCGTAAGCGCCCTCGTGCGTCCTGCGTGACCGGGCCGCATCCCCGATTCGGGGGTGCGGCCCGGCCGTTTGCGCCCACATATCCTTGAGGGCATGTACTTCACGGACCGTGGCATCGAGGAACTGGAGAAGCGGCGCGGCGAGGAGGAGGTCACCTTCGAGTGGCTGGCCGAGCAGCTGCGGACGTTCGTCGATCTCAACCCCGACTTCGAGGTGCCGGTGGAGCGGCTGGCGACGTGGCTGGCGCGGCTGGACGACGAGGACGACGAGTAGGAGCCGGCCGGCCGGGGGGTCGGCGTCGCGCTGTCGTGGGCGTCAGTCGCGCGGATGTGTGAGGCCGTAGGCCAGACCCCACGTGCCGTGGGCCAGGAGCAGGGCCCCGGCCGTAAGCCAGCCGCCGCTGCGCCGCCGCAGCCCCCAGACCACCAGCGGTACGCCCGCCGCCACCTGCGCGAGGGCCAGGGCGCGGGCCCTGGGGCCGCCGGTCCACGGCATCCAGGGGCCGAGGCGGCTGTGGTCGACGGTGCCGCGCTCGGCGACCGCCTCCCGCCAGCCCGGCCACTCGACCGGGAGGCTGTCCGGCTGGAGCCGCGCGGCCTCCCGGAGGCGGTGGGCGGGTTCCCCGGGGGCCAGTCCGGGCGGCAGTGAGACGTCCACGCGCGCGAGGACCGCGAGCAGCCCCCGCAGGCGGGTCCGGGCGTCGGCCGCGGAGTCGGGTTTCGTCAGCTGGTCGAGGGCCTGGAGGTCCAGGACGGGGTCGAGGCCCACGCGCGCGGCGAAGGTCCGCATCGCCTCGTCCTCCCCCGCCGGAACACCGCTCGTGAGCCAGACGAACCCGACCGGGCGGCGGAAGCCGGCCGCCAGCGTGAAGCCCGCGTGGTCGGCGTCCCACCACAGCGCGAGGACGGGCCAGGGCGCCCCGACGGCGAGGGCCGTGGCCCAGCCGGTGACGACACGGTCGACGGGCTCGGCGCCGTCGCGCCAGGGCCGGCCCTCGGGGACGAGCACGCTCCAGCCGTCGCCCGCCCGGGTGAGCTGCATGGGCTCGCGCAGCAGGTGGGCGACGGGGGCGACGGCCCCGGGCGCCGCCCGGCACAGCAACAGAGCCCCGGGCGCGGGACCGGTGGGGGCGGCTTCCGTCATGGTCACACGCTAGGGCGAATTGCCCCTCTTCGAGCACTTTTGACGCTCTCGCCATCGCCAGAACGGGTGTCTTGACTTTCATCGGGCACGATATATCGTGAATGAGAGAAGACGCGATATGGCGCGTCGAGCCGGGGAGGTCTGCACCATGTCCGAGTGGTCCGTCGCGGAACCGAGGAAGCTCACCTTCGACGAGCCTGTGAGCACACTCCACGTACGCCTCGTCAACGGAACGGTGAACGTGGTGGGCACGGACGAGGGTTCCGCCCGCCTGGAGGTCTCGGAGATCGAGGGCCCTCCCCTGCTGGTGACACAGCGGGGCGGCACCCTCACGGTGGCCTACGAGGACCTGCCCTGGAAGGGCTTCCTCACCTGGCTCGACCGCAAGGGCCGGCGCCGCAACGCCGTGGTCTCCCTGGCCGTCCCGGCCGGGACCCGGGTGGAGGTGGGCGCGGTCGGCGCGGCGGCCGTGGTCTCCGGCATCGACGGGCCGTCGACGATCAAAGGCGTCTCGGGCGACACGACCCTCGTGGGCCTCTCCGGCCCGGTCCACGCCCAGACGGTCTCCGGCAACCTCGAGGCCCAGGACGTGACCGGCGACCTCAGGTTCCAGTCCGTCTCCGGCGACCTCACGGTGGTCGAGGGCTCCGGCCCCTCCGTGCGGGCCGACTCGGTCAGCGGCTCCATGATCGTCGACCTCGACCCGGACGGCCCCACGGACGTGCGGCTGAACAGCGTCTCGGGCGAGATCGCGATCCGGCTCCCCCACCGGGCCGACGCGGAGGTCGAGGCCAACACGGCGAGCGGCGCCGTCTCCAGCGCCTTCGACGACCTGCGGGTGCACGGCCAGTGGGGCGCCCACAAGATCACCGGCCGCCTCGGCGCGGGCAACGGCAAGCTGCGGGCCACCACCGTCTCCGGCTCCATCGCCCTGCTGCGCCGACCGGCCGGAGAGGACGAGGACGACGAGGCACCCCGGGACGCACGCTCCGGCACCGGCGGATCGGCGACAACTCCGGGCACCGGCACCTCCTCGACGGCAACCCCGGGCAGCGACTCGGCGGCAACCCCGGGCACCGGCCCGCGGGACGGCTCGGGAGACAATTCCGTCTCCGGCCCGGGCGAGGGCGCCCCCACCGTCCCGGCCGACGGCACGACCGACAAGAAGGTGCTCTGACATGCCTCCCGTCTTCGCCCATGGCCGCCTCCGCCTCTACCTGCTGAAGCTGCTGGACGAGGCTCCCCGACACGGCTACGAGGTGATCCGCCTCCTGGAGGAGCGCTTCCAGGGGCTGTACGCGCCGTCGGCGGGCACGGTCTACCCGCGCCTGGCCAAGCTGGAGGCCGAGGGCCTGGTCACCCACGCCACCGAGGGCGGCCGCAAGGTCTACTCGATCACGGACGCGGGCCGCGCCGAACTGGCCGACCGCAGCGGCGAGCTGGCCGACCTTGAGCTGGAGATCCGGGAGTCGGTCGCGGAACTGGCCGCCGAGATCCAGGCCGATGTGCGCGGGGCCGCGGGCGACCTGCGCCGCGAGATGCGCGCGGCGGCGACCGAGGCCCGCCGGGGCAACGGCAACGGCACGGGCACGGGCACCCCCGGCGCCGAAGGCGGCCCGTACGGCGACTCCTCCCCGTACGGCGACAAGGAGGCCTGGCGCATCGCCAAGGAGGAGATGCGCCGCGCCAGGCAGGAGTGGAAGGAGCAGGCCCGGCGCGCCAAGGACGAGAGCCGCCGCGCCCGCGAGGACGCCCAGCGGGCCCGCCGCCAGGCGAAGGAGGCCCAGGAGCAGGCCCGCGTCCAGGCCCAGGAGCAGGTGCAGCGCATCGCCCGCCGGGTCCAGGAGCAGGTGCAGGACCACTTCGCCCGCGGCGACTGGCCGACGGGACTGCGCGAGGGCCTGAGCGAACTGGCCAAGGAGATGGGCGAGTTCGGCAAGGACTACGGCAAGGAGTTCGGCTTCGACTGGACCGGCTCGGGCAAGCCGGCGCCGGAGCCGGCCGGCTCACAGCCCACGGAGGGCTTCCCAGCCGCCTACGAACCGGCCTGGGCCCACGAGGACGCCGCAGACTCCACCGGCGACCCCGCCCGCGACCTGGACCGCCTCCTCGACCGCTTCCGGGACGACATCCGTGACGCGGCCCGCGACCACGGCGTCACCTCCGACCAGCTGCGCGACGCCCGGCGCCACCTGTCGACGGCGGCGGCCCACATAGGAGCCCTCCTGCGCGCCCCGAAGCAGTAGGAGACCGCCGCTCATCCGGCCTTGGCCTCGCCACCACCGCCGTACAGCACCCCCACCAGGGACTCGTACGTCACCCCATGGTCGGCGAGGACCTCGGCCGGCACGCCGGGGCGCAGGGTCAGGGCGAGCAGGATGTGCTCGTCACCGATGTGCCGGTCCCGCTGGGCGAGGGCGACCCGCAGGGAGCGCTCCAGGACGTCCTTGGCCCCACGGCCGAAGGAGGGGCGCCCGGACCACCACCGCGTGTCCTTGCGGTCGCCGGACATCGCTCCGACGCCGTGCACCTCCTCCACCCGGGCGACGATCTCCGCCACGTCGATCCCCAGCCCGGCGAGCGCCTCGCTCTCGGCCCGGGACAGCCCGGCCCGCCTCCGCGCCTCACGCAGAGCCTCCCGTACGGACTCCCGCCGCCCGGCGGACCGGAGCCCGAGCGCGGCGAGTGCGAACGCACCGCGACTGCCGTCGCGGTCGAGCACAGCGAGCAGCAGATGCTCCGGCTCCACGCACTGCCCGCCCCCGCCACCCCCTTCCACGTACGTGAACGCCGTCTTCACCACATCCCGGGCGTCTGCCGTGAACCGCTCGAACATCAATGCCTCCCGTACTTCTTGTGCACGGCCTGCCTGCTCACACCGAGTTCGCCGGCGATCTCCTGCCACGACCAGCCCTGGTTGCGCGCATTGCGCACCTGGACGGCCTCCAACTGCTCCAGCAGCCTGCGCAGCGCGGCGACGGCCCGCAGGCCCACCCGCGGATCACGGTCACCGGCACGCTCGGCCAGATCGGTCGCTTCGGTCATGACGTCAACCTACGTTGACAGACTTCGCCTGTCAACCACAGTTGACATGCAAACGGCCGGCCCGAACCCGGACCGGCCGTTCGATTCACCCGCGCCGCCCCTCAGGGACTGGCAGCGCGACGCACCTCAGGGATGGGTCAGCACCAGCTTCCCGAACTGCTCACCCGAAGCGAGCCGCTCGAAGCCCTCACGCGCGCGGTCCATGGGCAGGACCTCGTCGATGACGGGCCGCACACCCGTGGCGGCACAGAAGGCGAGGAGATCCTCCAGCTCGTCCTTGGTCCCCATGGTGGATCCGACGACCTTGAGTTCGAGGAAGAAGATGCGGGTCAGCTCGGCGTGCGAGGGCCGGTCGCCACTGGTGGCGCCCGAGATCACCAGCGTGCCGCCGGGCTTCAGCGACTTCACGGAATGCGACCAGGTGGCGGCACCCACGGTCTCGATCACGGCGTCGACCCGCTGCGGCAGCCGCGCTCCGGACTCCAGCGCCTCCACGGCGCCCAGCTCCACGGCCCGCTTCCGCTTGGCCTCGTCGCGGCTGGTGGCGAAGACCCGGAGCCCGGCGGCCTTCCCCAGCACGATGGCGGCCGTGGCGACCCCGCCGCCGGCGCCCTGCACCAGCACGGAGTCGCCGGGCCGCACCCCCGCGTTGGTGAACAGCATCCGGTACGCGGTCAGCCACGCCGTGGGCAGACAGGCGGCCTCCTCGAAGGAGAGCTCCTTGGGCTTGGGCAGGATGTTCCAGGTCGGCACGGCGACCTGCTCCGCGAAGGTGCCCTGGTAACGCTCGGTCAGGATGGAACGGGGCTCCTTCGGGCCGACCCCGTGCCCACTCTGTCCGATCACGGAGTGCAGGACGACCTCGTTGCCGTCCTCGTCGACGCCGGCGGCGTCGCAGCCGAGGATCATCGGCAGCTTGTCCTCCGCGAGGCCTACGCCGCGCAGGGACCAGAGGTCGTGGTGGTTGAGGGAGGCGGCCTTGACGGTGACGGTGCTCCAGCCGGGGCGGGCCTCGGGAGCCGGGCGCTCTCCCAACTCAAGGCCGGACAGCGGCTGGTCGCGGTCGATTCGGGCGGCGTAGACAGCGAACATGACCTTGACGATAGGTTCCCCACCGGGGCGACGGAACCGTATGGCCCTGTGAGACACACCCTCTTGCCAGAAGCGGGACGCCGCTGCTGAGGCCGTGGGTCCGCCGCCCGGCGCAGCGGGGTGCCGCCGGCACGCGAAATCACCCGGACAGCCGATCCCCCCGGCAAAGAAATGACCCCGTCCGAGCCCGGACGGGGTCACCTCACAGAGCAACCGGCAGCGTCAGCGCCGGGCCACACCCTCGGCCCGAGCGGCCGCCGCCACCGCCGCGGTCACCGCCGGCGCGACCCGCTCGTCGAACGGCGAGGGGATGACGTAGTCGGCCGCGAGGTCGTCCCCGACCACGGCCGCCAGCGCCTCGGCGGCGGCCAGCTTCATCCCCTCCGTGATCCGGGAGGCCCGCACCTGCAGCGCCCCCGCGAAGATCCCGGGGAACGCCAGCACGTTGTTGATCTGGTTCGGGAAGTCCGACCGCCCGGTGGCGACCACGGCCGCGTACTTGTGCGCGACCTCGGGGTGCACCTCGGGGTTGGGGTTCGCCATGGCGAAGACGAACGCGCCCTCCGCCATCGACGCGACGGCGGACTCCGGCACCGTCCCGCCGGAGACCCCGATGAACACGTCGGCTCCGGCCAGCGCCGCCTCCAGCGACCCCGTGATCCCGGCCTTGTTCGTGAACCCGGCCAGCTCCCGCTTCACCGGCGTCAGGTCGTCCCGGTCCGCCGACACGACACCCTTGCGGTCGGCCACCGCGACGTCCCCGATCCCGGCCTCGACCAGCATCTTCGCGATGGCGACACCCGCCGCGCCGGCGCCGGAGATGACGGCCCGCAGGTCGCCGACGGCCCGCCCGCTCAGCCGCGCGGCGTTCCGCAGGGCGGCCAGCGTCACGACCGCCGTGCCGTGCTGGTCGTCGTGGAAGACCGGGATGTCCAGCCGCTCCTGCAGCTTCCGCTCGATCTCGAAGCACCGCGGCGCCGAGATGTCCTCCAGGTTGACCCCGCCGAACGACGGCGCGAGCCGCACCACCGTCTCGACGATCTCGTCGACGTTCGTGCAGTTCAGCGCGATCGGGACCGCGTCCACGCCGCCGAACTGCTTGAACAGAATCGCCTTGCCCTCCATCACGGGGAGGGAGGCCTCGGGCCCGATGTCACCGAGCCCCAGCACGGCCGTACCGTCCGTCACGACGGCGACGACCGACGACTTCCACGTGTAGTCGTGCACCAGCTCCGGCTGCTCAGCGATCGCGCTGCACACCTTCGCGACGCCGGGCGTGTACGCCAGGGACAGGTCGTCCTTGTCACGGACCGGCACGGTGGCCTGCACGGCCATCTTGCCGCCGCGGTGCAGGGCGAACGCCGGGTCGAAGGAGTCGAGGGGCTCCGCACCGCCCTCGCCGCCCGTATCGCCGGTCTTGCTCTCGCTGCGAGGATTGACGATCTCCGCTGCCACTTCGTTTTACCCCTTAAATCTTCATCGGTTTGAGGGTGGCCACTCCTGGTGAGGGGTGGGCGGGACCGCGTACGGCCGTGGTCGTGCTGTGTACGTGATACGTACGGGCGCGTACGCGACGGGCGCGCCGCACACGCGCCCTGAGCCCCGGATGAGGGGTGTAAAGACCCTTCTTACCGGACGGACGCCGCCGACGACGAGTCCATAACGCGAAGGTCACATGCCGGCGCCCTGACTCTTCGTCCAAAATCAGGACAAGGCCTGGACAAACCATCGACAACCGCTCATGCGTCGGCGAAGACCTCGGCCCCCGTCTCGAAATCCCGGGATATGCCGAAGATCTTCCGGCCGGAAGGAATGATTCCCACAGAAGGTCCGGCCGTGATGTACCGGAGTGGTGCGGTTCGGGGGTCGCCCGTTATCCGATTTTGACATGGCTGGCCCCCAGAATGGCGCAGTCCGAATGGCAAGATGCCGTAATCACACGAGGTCGCGACACTCGAAGACGTGTGTTCTCGTCGACCCACGGCACTGCCGACCCCTCGGCAGTCCACGGCTCTGCCGGCACCGCCGGCAGTCCACGGCACTGCCGAACCCATCGGCAGCGTCCCGCCCCATCGGCAACTCCACCCATCCGCCGGAGGAACCCACCATGACCGCAAGCTCCACCCGTCGTACGACCGCCGCCCGCTCCCGGCTAGCAGCGGTCGGTGCGATCGCGGTCGCAGGCGCGCTGATGCTCACCGGCTGCGGTGACCAGACCAAGGACAACGGGTCGGACAGCGAGACCGCGACGGCAGCGGCCCCGCTCGCCGACAAGCTGCCGAAGTCGATCCGCGACAAGGGCGTCATCAAGGTCGGTTCCGACATCGCCTACGCCCCCGTCGAGTTCAAGGACAGCTCGGGCAAGACGGTCGGTATCGACCCGGACCTCGCCGCTGCCATGGGCAAGCAGCTCGGGGTCGACTTCCAGTTCGAGAACGGCACGTTCGACACGCTGATCACGGGTCTGCGCTCCAAGCGGTACGACATCGCCATGTCCGCGATGACCGACACCAAGGACCGCCAGGAGGGCATCGACTCCGACACCGGCAAGAAGGTCGGCGAGGGCGTCGACTTCGTCGACTACTTCACCGCCGGTGTGTCGATCTACACCAAGAAGGGCGACGACCAGGGCATCAAGACCTGGTCCGACCTGTGCGGCAAGAAGATCGTGCTGCAGCGCGGCACGGTCTCCGAGGACCTCGCCAAGGCCGAGTCGAAGAAGTGCCCGTCGGGCAAGAAGATCGCCATCGAGCCCTTCGACAACGACCAGCAGGCCCAGACCCGCCTGCGCGCGGGTGGCGCCGACGCCGGCTCGTCCGACTTCCCGGTCGCCGCGTACGCCGTGAAGACCTCCGGTGGCGGCAAGGACTTCCAGCTGGTCGGCGAGCAGGTCGAGGCCGCGCCGTACGGCATCGCGGTCGCAAAGAACCAGACGCAGCTGCGGGACGCCCTCAAGGCCGCGCTGGACGCGATCATCGACAACGGCGAGTACGACAAGATCATGAAGAAGTGGGGCGTCACGGACGGCGCCGTCAAGGAAGCCACCATCAACGGCGGCAAGTGACCGCGACCCAGCGGCACTGAAAGGCAACACCCGTGACTGTTGACATCGACAAGACGGCGGCGGACACGCCCCCGTCCGGCCCGGAGGCCATCAAGGCCATCCCGGTGCGGCACTACGGACGGTACATCTCCGCCGTCGTCGCCCTCGCCCTGCTGGGCGGCGTCATCTACGCGTTCTCCCAGGGCAAGATCAACTGGGGCGCGATCCCGGACTACTTCTTCGACGACCGCATCCTGAACGGCGTCGGCAAGACGCTCCTGCTGACGGTGCTGTCCATGGCGATCGGCATCGTCGGAGGCGTCCTGCTCGCCGTGATGCGCCTGTCGAAGAACCCGGTGACCTCGTCGATCGCGTGGTTCTACATCTGGTTCTTCCGCGGCACCCCGGTCCTGGTCCAGCTGATCGTCTGGTTCAACCTGGGCCTGGTCTTCGAGTACATCAACCTCGGGCCGTTCTACAAGGACGAGTGGTCGGACTTCATGACCCCGTTCCTGACGGCGCTGCTGGGCCTCGGCCTGAACGAGGCCGCGTACATGGCGGAGATCTGCCGGGCCGGTCTGCTCTCGGTCGACGAGGGCCAGACCGAGGCGTCGCACGCGCTGGGCATGAGCCACGCCAAGACGCTGCGCCGGATCGTCATCCCGCAGGCGATGCGCGTGATCGTGCCGCCGACGGGCAACGAGGTCATCAACATGCTGAAGACGACCTCGCTGGTCTCGGTCGTCCAGTACCCCGAGCTGCTCCGCGCCGCGCAGGACATCGGCCAGACCTCCGGCGCCCCCGCCGAGATGCTGTTCCTGGCGGCGGCCTGGTACCTGCTGCTGACCTCGGTCTTCAGCGTCGGCCAGTACTACCTGGAGCGGTACTACGCGCGTGGTTCGAGCCGGTCGCTCCCGGCCACGCCGTTCCAGAAGATCAAGGCGAACGTGCTGTCCCTGTCCAGCCGCTCGAAGCCGACGGGAGGCAAGGCATGACCGCCATGGTGAAGGCCGAGGGCGTCCACAAGTCCTTCGGTCCCGTCGAGGTCCTCAAGGGCATCGACCTGGAGGTGAAGTCCGGCGAGGTGTTCTGCCTCATCGGACCGTCCGGTTCCGGCAAGTCGACCTTCCTCAGGTGCATCAACCACCTGGAGAAGATCAACGCCGGCCGCCTGTACGTCGACGGCGAGCTGGTCGGCTACCGGCAGAAGGGCGACAAGCTCTACGAGCTCAAGGACAGCGAGGTCGCCCTCAAGCGCCGGGACATCGGCATGGTCTTCCAGCGCTTCAACCTGTTCCCGCACATGACGGCCGTCGAGAACGTCATCGAGGCACCGGTCCAGGTCAAGGGCGTGAACAAGGGCCAGGCGCGGCAGCGGGCCCTGGAGCTGCTGGACCGGGTGGGTCTGGCCGACAAGGCGGGCAGCTACCCCTCGCAGCTCTCCGGCGGCCAGCAGCAGCGCGTCGCCATCGCGCGGGCCCTCGCCATGGACCCGAAGCTGATGCTCTTCGACGAACCGACGTCGGCGCTCGACCCGGAGCTGGTCGGTGACGTCCTGGACGTGATGCGCGACCTCGCCGAGTCCGGCATGACGATGATCGTCGTCACCCACGAGATGGGCTTCGCCCGCGAGGTGGGCGACAGTCTGGTCTTCATGGACGGCGGTGTGGTGGTCGAATCCGGTCACCCGCGCGAGGTGCTGACCAACCCGCAGCACGAGCGGACGAAGTCGTTCCTGTCCAAGGTGCTCTGACGGTACGCACGGCGAGGGGGCGGTACGGGATCTCCGTACCGCCCCCTTCGCGCGGGCTACTTCAGGGCGAGCAGCAGGGTGTCCGAGGGCGAGCACCACACCGGCCTGGCCTCGCCGAATCCCTTCTCGCGCAGCACGCGCGCGTGCCACGCGGCCGACGGCATGTCACCGTCCGCGTGGTCGCCGTAGATCTCGTAGCGCCGGGCCGTGGGCTCGGCGAGGACCGGGTCCTTGGCGGCCAGCTGCCACCACTCGCTCCAGTCGAGGATGCCGTCCCGCTTGGCCTGATCCATGCGGGCGTGCCGCTGGGCCCGCTCCGCGGCGTTGATCCGGGGCGTCGTCTCGTCGATCATGTGGTCCGCGTTCATGAAGACACCGCCGTCGCGGACGAGTCCCGCGACCCGGCCGTAGAGGTCCGCGAGGGGTTCCCGGTGCAGCCAGTGCAGGGCCGTCGCGGTCAGGACGGCGTCGTACGAGTCGTACGGCAGCTTCGCCGGCCAGTCGGGGTCCTTGAGGTCGGCGGTGACGAGGGCGACCCGCTCGTCACCGGCGAAGGTGCCTTCGGCGATGGCGAGGAGGGCCGGGTCGAGGTCGACGCCGGTGCTGGTGGCCTCGGGGAACCGGGCGAGCAGCCGGGCGGTGATGCTGCCCGTGCCGCAGGCGAGGTCGAGCACGCGCGGGGCGGCCCCCACGAGGGCCTCGACCATGTCGAGCATGATCGTGAACCGCTCCTCGCGGTCGGGCAGGTACCACTCCTGCTGCCGGTCCCAGCTCTTCTGCCAGGCCTGCCAGTCGGCGGTGGCGGTGGTCGTGTCCGCGTCCGTCATCGAGCCCCTCCCTCGTAATACCCTGGAAGCACCATCAGCTGTTACAAGTGCGCGCTCACGACAATAAAGCCCCTCCGTAAGGACTACAAGTGGAACTGGCCTATTACTCGGACTACGCCGTGCGCCTCGTCAACACCGAGGAACCGGCCCGGGGCAAGGACACCCTGACGTCGGTCGAGGCCGTCCGTGATCTGTTCGGTGCCCAGCAGTCGGCGGCGCGCCGCGCCACGGACGCGGACGTGACCCGCTTCCGCTCGGTCCGGGCCCGGCTGCGCGCGGTCTTCGAGGCGGCCGACAGCGGCGACGAGCAGCTCGCCGTGGACCTGCTGAACTCACTGCTGCTGGAGTTCCCGGTCAGCCCGCAGATCTCCGGGCACGACATCCGCGACGACGACGGCCGCCCCCTGTGGCACATGCACCTGGCGGACCACCCGTCCAACGCGACCGCGGGCTACGCGGCGATCGCGGCGATGGGCCTGGCGTTCCACCTGACCGAGTACGGCGTGGACCGGCTCGGCCTGTGCGAGGCCCCGCCCTGCCGCAACGCCTACCTGGACACCTCCACCAACCGCTCCCGGCGCTACTGCTCCGACCGCTGTGCGACCCGCGCCAACGTGGCGGCCTACCGGGCCCGCAAACGCCTGGAGGCGGCCCGGCCCGACCTGCCCGAGAGCACCGGCCTGGCGGCCGACAGCACCCAGCCGAGCAGCGCCCAGGGCGAACGCCGGCCGGGCCTGAGCGGCCGGTAGCGGAAGCGGACCCGGCCCAGCACGAGGTCGTCGGGCACGACGCCGTAGTCGGTGCTGTCGCCGCCGGCGTACGCGTTGTCGCCGAGCACCCACCAGCCGTTCTCGCGCCGCTGGGCGGCCCGCTTGACGACCAGCAGGTCCTGCTGGAAGGGATGCCGCAGCACGACGACGTCACCGGGCTTGATCCGGACCCCGTAATGCACCAGGAGCCGGTCCCCGTGGTACAGGGTGGGCACCATGGACGGCCCGGTCACCTCGGCCACCCCGAAAGGCGCGGTCGGCCTTCCCCGCTCGGACTCCTGCGACAGCTCCGGCATCACCCGGCACCTCCCCGGTTCTTCCTCCACCAGTCTCAGTCTCACCCCGGACTTTTGTCCTAAGCCCATGGGGGCACTCGCGAAAACCCTTGCCCCAGGGAGTAATGTCCCCTGTGAGAAGACGATCACGAGGAAGGAATGCTCCATGCTTTCCCGCCTGTTTGCCCCCAAGGTCAAGGTCAGCGCACACTGCGACCTTCCCTGCGGTGTGTACGACCCGGCCCAGGCCCGCATCGAGGCGGAGTCGGTGAAGGCCATCCAGGAGAAGATGGCCGGCAACGACGACCCGCACTTCCAGGCGCGTGCCACCACCATCAAGGAGCAGCGCGCGGAGCTCGCGAAGCACCACGTGTCCGTGCTGTGGAGCGACTACTTCAAGCCGCCGCACTTCGAGAAGTACCCGGAACTGCACCAGCTGGTCAACGACACCCTGAAGGCCCTGTCGGCCGCCAAGGGCTCCACCGACCCGGCGACCGGCCAGAAGGCGCTGGACTACATCGCCCAGATCGACAAGATCTTCTGGGAGACCAAGAAGGCTTGATCGCCCCGTACGGCGAAGGGGCCCGGCCGCCGATCCGGCCGGGCCCCTTCGTCGTACGCGCTCAGTGGAACCGAGGCACGATCAGGTAGATCCCGTACGCCACCACGGCCGCGCAGGCGACGAAGCACAGGACGGCCTGGCCGAGGCCGAGGGCGCCGGTGCCGCCCGGGTGCTCACGGGCGCCCTCCAGCCGGGCGAGGCCGAGGACGCCGAGGGCGAAGACGACGACCACGGCGACGGTGGCGCCGATGCTCACCGCTGTGACCTGGCCGAGTGCGGTCCAGTTCAGATGCATGTCGACTCCCGGTCGTTCAGGCGGCCGCGCCGACCTTGGCCGGCGGCTCGGTACGGAGGGTGACCTCGTGCGTGTCGTTGACGTTGTGCGCGTGCACCGGGTTGCGGCGGGAGAGCACCACGATGCCCGCGGCGAGGGCGGCGCCGACCAGGGCGACGACCGCCGTCCCGAGGTCCCCGCCGTTCTGGACGACCGCGGCGGCCAGGCCGCCGACCAGCGCGGCGGCGGGCAGAGTGATCATCCAGGCGACCGCCATCCGGCCCGCGACGCCCCAGCGGACCTCCGCGAGCCTGCGGCCCAGCCCCGCGCCGAGGATGCTGCCCGAGGCGACCTGCGTGGTGGACAGGGCGAAGCCGAGGTGGGCGGAGGTCAG
Source organism: Streptomyces olindensis (assembly GCF_040645895.1). Taxonomy (NCBI): domain Bacteria; kingdom Bacillati; phylum Actinomycetota; class Actinomycetes; order Kitasatosporales; family Streptomycetaceae; genus Streptomyces; species Streptomyces olindensis. The sequence continues at coordinate 113,309 of NZ_JBEYZD010000011.1, forward strand.
AATGACGGTCGTGGAGGCCGTTTCGGCCGCGAAGCCCTGCGGCGACTGGATCTCGGTGAGGCCCTTGCCCATGGTGCGGATGATCCGCCAGCCGCCGAGGTACGTGCCGAGGCCGATGGCGAGGCCCGCGGAGGCGATGACCCACAGGGGCGGGCCGGCGTCGTGGCCGAGCGCCCCGGCCGAGATCAGGGTGAGGGTGATGACGCCCATGGTCTTCTGCGCGTCGTTGGTGCCGTGGGCGAGGGAGACGAGTGAGGCGGAGGCGATCTGGCCGACGCGGAAGCCCTTGGTGACGGACTCCTTGCGGGCGCGGTCGGTGAGCCGGTAGGCGAGGTAGGTGGCGAGCAGCGCGGCGACCCCGGCCACGACCGGCGAGGCCACCGCCGGGACCAGCACCTTCTCGACGACCTTGTCGAAGTTGACCCCGTGGCTGCCCGCCCCCACCCACACCGCTCCGATCAGCCCGCCGAACAGGGCGTGCGAGGAGCTGGAGGGCAGTCCGACGAGCCAGGTCAGCAAATTCCACAGGATCGCCCCGACCAGCCCCGCGAAGATCATTCCCGGCGTGACGAGGGTGTCGTCCACGATGCCGCCCGAGATGGTCTTGGCCACCTCGGTGGACAGGAAGGCGCCGACGACGTTGAGGACACCGCTGATCAGGACCGCCGTTCGGGGAGCGAGCGCGCCGGTGGCGATGGACGTGGCCATCGCGTTCGCCGTGTCGTGGAATCCGTTGGTGAAGTCGAACGCGAGCGCCGTCACGATGACGACGGCCACGAGGAACGTGATGTGGTCCATTCCTGAATGCAAACAAGCCCAGGCCAATAGGCGGGGAACGGCAAGGCAAAGGCTGGTCAAGGTTCACGCGGGTGGCCGTGGCGGCGGCCCCCTAGGATCGCGGCCATGACGATCCGCTGGACGTACGCCTTCGCCGACCGGCCGCGCGAGACCTTCGGTGCCGCCTGTGACTTCTGGACCGCGGTGACGGGGACCCGGCTCTCCGAACTCCGCGGCGAGCACTCCGAGTTCGTCACGCTGCTGCCGGACGGCGCCGACGCGTGTGTGAAGGCCCAGGCGGTCGGGGCGGGGGCCGGCGGAGCGCACCTGGACTTCTGCGTGGAAGACGTACGGGAGTTCGCCGACGCGGCCGTGCGGCTCGGCGCGCAAGTGGTGGAGGACCTCCGGTCGCTCGTCGTGCTGCGGTCGCCGGGCGGGCAGTTGTTCTGCGCCGACCCCTGGCGAGGGCAGGCGTCGCGGCCGGGCGTGGTGCGGGGCAGCAGGCTCGACCAGGTGTGCGTCGACGTCCCGCCGTCGGTGTACGACGCCGAAGTCGCCTTCTGGAGTGCGCTGCTGGCCGGCTGGGAGTCGCGGCCCGGCGCCCTCCCGGAGTTCCACGTGGTGGCACCGCCGTCCGGCCTGCCGGTCCGGCTGCTTCTGCAACGCCTCGAAGAGGAGCGCCCGGTCTCCGCCCACCTCGACCTCGCCTGCGCGGACGTCGGGGCGACCCGGGCGTGGCACGAGGAGCTCGGCGCCGGGTACGTGGCGGCCTTCTCCGGCTGGACGGTGATGCGCGACCCGGCGGGCGGCACGTACTGCCTGACGAGCCGGGACCCGGAGACGGGCGGGCTGCGGCTCTAGGGGGTGTCCGCAAAGTCCCGCCTGCCCCGCGACGCCCGGCACGCTCCCCCAAGCTCTTCGAGCAGGGGGTATCCCCACTCGCCGCACCGGGCGAACACCCGAGTACAACCAGTACGCGGGCGTCCGCCCGGCACACCGAGAGCACGCTCCCCCAAGCTCTCGGCTTCGCTCGAGCAGGGGGGACCCCCATGACGCCGCAGGGCCCGCCCTCCGGGCGAACGACGCGACTTTACGGACACCCCCTAGTCCGTCTCCGCGTACGCGCACAGGACCGCCCCGACGCCCTCGGGGGTCGGGCAGGGCGGCAGGTCCGGGGTCTCGTCGGGGTCGGTCCGCTCCCAGACGTACGGCCCCCGCGGCTCCGTCGAGTCCTGCATCCAGAGGGTCAGCCCGCCCGCGACGGCCACGGCCACCGCCCATACGATCACGGCCCGGCGCCAGAGCATGCGTCGCCGCTCCCCCGTCATGCTCATGCCGCACACGTTAGTGCCTCGACCGCGCCGCCCGGGCCCGGAGACAGCGTTGCCCGGGCGGGCCGAGGGTCTGGACAGGGGCCGACCGCAGGCGGACTGGGCAACGGCCGACTCGCAGGCGGACTGGGCAACGGCCGACTCGCAGGCGGACTGGGCAACGGCCGACTCGCAGGCGGACTGGGCAGCGGCCGACTCGCAGGCGGACTGGGCAACGGCCGACTCGCAGGCGGACTGGGCAACGGCCGACTCGCAGGCGGACTGGGCAGCGGCCGACTGGCAGGCGGACTGGGCAGCGGCCGACTCGCAGGCGGCTCGGGTGGCTTGGGGCTCGCCCGCACGGTCCGTCCCGGGCGTGTTCCGCAGCGGCGGATCGTCGGGTACGGCCCGTCAGATGTCCCCGGACCCGTCCATGATCGGGCGGATCACGACCGGATGGTCGGGGGCACCGGCCGGCTGGGGGCAGCGGGCGACGCGCTCGGCGATCTCCGTGACCCGCTCCAGGCTCTCGCACTCCAGGACCCAGAAACCGGCCGGCAGCTCCTGGGTCTCGCCGTAGGGGCCGTCGGTGATGACGGCCTTGCCATCGCCGCCGAGGGTGACGTGCCGGCTCTGCGCCGGCTCGGCCAGGCCCTGCCCGTCGACGAGCTCACCGGTCTCGGAGAGGTCGTCGTTGATGGCGCCCATGTAGGAGAACATCGCCTGCAGCTCCTCCTGGCTCCAGGCGGGGGAGGTCTCCGAGGCCTTGCCGCGCATCGCTTCGTAGTCCGCCTGCGTGCCCTGCACCATGACCAGGTACTTCATCAGTCCGCTCCTTCGGCACTCACCGCCCTGCCGGGCGGACATTCACAGGGGACGTCGGAGCCGGGCCGGTGTTCTCGACACACGGACTCGGGGATTCTTCGCGCCGGTTCCACATGGAGGCCGCCCCGGGCGGGGCGTCACAGGCGGGGCGGTGCCCCGGCGGCAGGGGCGGACTCGGCGCGCCCGGCGTCCGCACCGGTGCGGCGCACCGCGCCCTGCTCGTCGCAGGCCGCGCACGCGGGGTTGTAGCAGGGGCCCGCCATCCATCGCGGCACCCACGCGCCCAGCGTCTTGTGGCGCCGGACGACTGTCTCCACCGGCTGTCCGCAGGACGGACAGACATGTCCTTCGCTGCCCATGTCCTCAGAGTAGGACGGTCCGAGCCTCAGCGCTTCCTGCCGTACGTGCGCACCAGCACGCCGTTGCCGAACGTGCGCGCCGACTCCAGCGTGAACTCCGAGATCGCGAATCCGGAGCCGAACATGGGCATGCCCGTGCCGTACACGAGCGGGTAGGACTTGATGACGAGCTGGTCGATCTCGTCGAGCAGTTCTCCCGCGATGCGGGAACCGCCGCACAGGTAGATGCCGAAGTCGCCGTCCTCGGCCTTGAGTTCGCGGACCTTGCCGACCAGGTCGTCCGCGATGATCTCGACGTTCGGGTCGGGCGACTCGCGCAGGGTGCGGGAGGCGACGTACTCGCGCAGATGGGCGTAGGGGCTGGTGACGCCTTCCTTCAGGGCGACGTCGTAGCTGGCCCGGCCCTGGATGATCGTGTCGAATCGCTTGTTCTCCAGGTCGTCGATGCCGGCGGCGCGGCGGCCCTGGGTGGGGATGGTCTCGGGGTACTCCGCCTTGAGGAAGGCGAAGAACTCCTCGTCGACGAAGGGGAACATCGCCGACGCGTCGCCGCCCGGGTCCCCGATGAAGCCGTCGAGGGAGCAGGCGATGAAGTACGTGAGCTTTCGCAAGCCGGTCTCTTTTCGTAGGCTGTCGCTGCAACAACTACAGTTGTAGTGCTCCTCCTGTAGTGGTTGCAAGGGAATAATCGCGAGCCGCCGAAGTGGGAGAAGGGACTCCGCATGGCCAGCAACCCCGAGCGCCGGGCCGCGCTCGTCGACGCCGGTGTCGAGGTGCTCGCGCGGGAGGGTGCGCGGGGGCTGACGTTCCGCGCGGTGGACGCGGAGGCCGGTGTGCCGGTGGGCACCGCCTCCAACTACTTCACCGACCGCGCCGACCTGCTGCGGCAGATCGACACCCGGTTGCACGTCCGGCTCGCGCCCGACCCGGACGTGGTCGCCGGGCTGATGACCCGGCCGAAGGACCGCTCACTCGTCACGGCGTTCATGCACGACCTCATGGCCCGCGCGACCCGCGACCGCACGGGCTACCTGGCCCTGATGGAACTGCGCCTGGAGGCCACCCGGCGCCCCGAACTGCTCGCCTCCTACACCAAGTCGGTGCGCGGTGACCTGGAGGAGGCCATGGAGTTCCACCGCACGGCCGGGCTGCCCGGCGGCGACGAGTCCGTCGCCGTCCTCTACCTGGCCATGCTCGGCCTGCTCCTGGAGCACCTGACCCTGCCGGGCGTCCTGGAGGGCGTCCTGCCCGGGGTGGGCGTACCGGACGGGCTGGTGGAACGGATCGTGACGACGGTGCTGCCGGAGGGCTCGGGCTCTCCGGAGGACCGGCACCAGGAGGACCGAGACCGGCCGACCGGGCAGGACCGAGACCGGCCGACCGGGCAGGGCTGAGGCGCTGAGGCGCTGAGGCCGGCAGGGAAGCTGGGAGCCGGTCGGAGGAAACTGGTCAGGACGCCCGGTGCGGCCTGGGCTCGCGCCACATCGGCCACATGGCCGGGCCGTCGGGGAGGTCGAGGACCGGGCCGGCGAGCTCGAAGCCGAGGCGTTCGTACAGGTCGCGGCTGCGGGCGTTGCTGGCCTCCAGATACGCCGGCCGGCCCTCGCGGTCGCAGCGGTCGAGCACCGACTCGATGAGCGCGGTGCCGAGGCCCTCGCCCTGGCGGCCCGGGGCCACGCCGATCATCCACAGGTACTCGTGGGCCCGGCCGGAGGGGTGGATGGCGGCCGTCAGCCGGCCGATCGCCTCGATGCGCTCGTTGTCCGGGTCCACGGCCTGCCGCACCTGGGCCGGACCGTCGTCCTCGGCGTCGCCGTCGTGCTCGCCGGCCGGCATGGACAGCCACAGCGCGCAGGCCGAGCCGTCCTCGGTGAGGTCGACGCGCCCGGAGGCGAGCACCACGTCGGTGAAGGCGGCCATGAGCCCGGGGTGCTTGGCACGGCGGTCCTGCGCGTCGGGGAAGACCCAGCCGCTCACGGGGTCGTCCTGGAACGCCTCGTCGAGGATCCGGACCACCAGGTCCCGGTCCGCCTCGTCCGCCGTCCGGATCGCCACGCCCATGTCCCGCCCCTTCGTTCGTCCCGACGGGCGTTGATCGTAGGGCGGTCCTCGGCCGTCCCGGAGGGCGGCACGGGAGCTTGGCGGGATTCAGTCGAACATCCGCCCGGAGATGATCGCCCGGGGCGCGCGAAGGGGCGGGCCCCGCACTCCGTGGGGAAGTGCGGGACCCGCCGGCCGGAGACCGGTGGCCGTGCGGAGTCAGGAGCCGCACAGCCCCCGCGCTCCGGGGTCCTGATGCCCTTCGGAGGCCCGAAGGGTCACCGGGTACTGCCGTCGCCGGGCCGGGCGCCGACCGTCAACTGCCGCGCGCTGACGGCCGACCGCCTCAGCCGACCACCAACGGCTGCGCGGCGACCGTTGACTGCGGCACGCCGACCGCCGAACTGCTGCGCACCGACCGTTGACTGCGGCACGCCGACCGCCCACTGCTGCGGCCCGGCTGTCAACTGCGACGGCCCGGCCGTCAACTGCTGCGCACCGAACCCAACCGATGCGCACCAACCGTCAACTACTGCGCGCCGAGCGTTAACTGCCTCACGCCCACCGCCAACTACTGTGCACCGACCGTCGACCGCTGCGCACCGACCATCAACTGCTGCGCATCGACCATCAACTGCTGCGTCGCGTCACGAACTCGGCGAGGGCCAGCAGACCGCCCGCCGCCTCCGGGTCCGGCACCGCGCGCGCCAGTTGCTGCATCGCCCGGGCCATCCGGTCGGCCGCCTGACCCTGGGCCCAGTCCCGGCCGCCCGCGCGCTCCACGGCGGAGGCGATGCGGTCCAGATCCTCCTTGTCGTGGGGACGGGCGTACAGCTCGGCCAGTTCGGCGGCCGCCGGTGTGCCGGAGGCGCAGGCCGCGATGATCGGCAGGGACTTCTTGCGCGCGGCCAGGTCCGCACCGACGGGCTTGCCGGTGCGGCTCGGGTCGCCCCATATGCCGATGACGTCGTCGATGAGCTGGAAGGCGAGCCCGGCCTCCCGGCCGAACGCGTCCAGCGCCGCCACGTCCGCGTCCCCGGCGCCCGCGTACAGTCCGCCGATCGCGCACGCGCTTCCCAGCAGCGCGCCGGTCTTGGCCTCCGCCATGGCGAGCACCTCGTCCAGCGTGACCTCGCCGGGGCCGCGCCGCTCCATGGCCGTGTCGGCGTGCTGCCCGGCGCACAGCTCGACCACGCAGTCCGCGAGCCGGGCGGCGGCGCCAGGGGACGCCGGATGCGGATCCTCGGCGAGCAGCCGCAGGGCCAGCGCCTGCAGGGCGTCCCCGGCGAGGATCGCGTCGGCGTCGCCGAACACGGTCCACGCGGTGGGCCGGTGGCGGCGGGTGGCGTCCCGGTCCATCACGTCGTCGTGCAGCAACGTGAAGTTGTGGACCAGCTCCACCGCCGCGGCCGCCCGGACCGCCCCCGCCCGGGCCTCGGGTCCGCCCAGGGCGGCCGCGGCGGCGAGGACGAGCGCGGGACGGATCGCCTTGCCCGAGCCGCCCTCGGCCGGGGTGCCGTCCTCCTGTGCCCAGCCGAAGTGGTAGAGCGCGATCCGGCGCATCGACCCGGGCAGCGAGCCGATCGCGGCCCGCAGCACCGGATCGACCTCCGCCCGGGCCCGCTCCAGGAGCATGACCGCCTCGTGCCCCTCGGCCGGTCCCGGCCGGCCGTCCTGCTGCGTCCCGATGGGCCCCCGCCTTTCCGGCGCCCCGGCCGCACGCCGGGGCTCGGCGTCGCGCCGCCCGCCGGGTGCGGGCAGCGTCGTCTCCGTCCTGAACTCGACATCCGTGAGGGACTCACCCATGGGACCGCCTCGGAGAACGAGCGGACGGTGTCGCTTCCGCTGCCGCTGGGCGCGTGCCCCAGGGGTGTACCCGCCCTGCCGGGCGGGGACACGGCCGACGTGCCGGAAGCGTCACTGCCAGCGGCCGATCTCGACGTTCTCCAGGACGCCGAGCGCGTCCGGCACCAGGACCGCGGCCGAGTAGTACGCCGTGACCAGGTACTTGATGATGGCCTGTTCGTTGATGCCCATGAAGCGCACGGACAGGCTCGGCTCGATCTCGTCCGGGATGCCGGAGGCCCGCAGGCCGACGACGCCCTGGTCGCTCTCGCCGGTACGCATGGCGATGATCGACGTCGTCCGGGCTTCGGTCACCGGGATCTTGTTGCACGGGAAGATCGGCACGCCGCGCCAGGTGGGGATGCGGTTGCCGCCCATGTCGATGGTCTCCGGGACCAGCCCCCGCTTGTTGAGCTCGCGGCCGATCGCGGCGATCGCGCGCGGATGGGCGAGGAGGAGCTTGGTGCCGCGGCGCCGGCTGAGCAGCTCGTCCAGGTCGTCCGGGCTGGGCACGCCGTCGTGCGGCTGGATCCGCTGGTCGTACTCGCAGTTGTGCAGGAGGCCGAAGTCACGGTTGTTGATCAGCTCGTGCTCCTGGCGCTCCTTCAGCGCCTCGACCGTCAGCCGGATCTGCTGCTCCGTCTGGTTCATCGGCTGGTTGTAGAGGTCGGCCACGCGCGTGTGGATGCGCAGCACGGTCTGGGCGACGCTCAGTTCGTACTCACGGGGCCGGGCCTCGTAGTCGACGAACGTGTGCGGGATGTCCGGCTCGCCGGAGTGGCCGGCGGCGAGGTCGATCTCCTTCTCGCCGTACTTGTTGGAGCGCTGCTGCGGGATCGCGCGGCGCTGCTCCAGGTGCTCGCGCAGCGAGTCCGAGCGCTCCGCGATCTGCTCGAACTCCTGACGGGGCAGCACGAGGACGGTGCACGCGGTGAGCGCGCGGGCGGTGTACTCCCAGATGGCGTCCTGGTTCAGCAGGGCTTCGTCGCCGAAGTAGGCGCCGTCGGCGAGGACTCCGAGGGACTCGTCGTCGCCGTACGGGCCCGTGCCGATCTTTTCCACCCTGCCGTGTGCGAGCAGGTACACCTCGTCGGACGGGCTGCCGAACGAGGCGATCACCTCGCCCGACCGGATCTCCCGCTGCTCGCAGCGGCGGGCGATCTCGGAGAGCACCTCCTCGTCCTCGTACGACCGCAGCGCGGGCAGTTCGCCCAGCTCGGCGGGGATGATCTCGACCCGGTCGCCGGTCTTCACGAACGTCATCCGGCCGTCGCCCACGGCGAACGTCAGTCGTCGGTTCACCCGGTACGTACCACCCTGGATGTCCACCCAGGGCAGCATGCGCAGCAGCCAGCGGGAGCTGATCTCCTGCATCTGCGGCACGGACTTGGTCGTGGTGGCCAGGTTCCGCGCGGCCGCCGTGCCGAGACTCTGCTGCGGCTTGGTCTCCTCCGTGCGGACCTCTTCGCCTACCGACATAGAGAACTGCCCTCCCGGTTGTGATCGACGCCCATATGCCTCGGGCATCGACGTGCACGCCCAAGCCTTCCGCAGGAAGTGCCGCTGTGCTATTACCCGAAAGAGCGGGAATGGATCTTCGTATTACTGGGCAGAAGGGGGCCCGTTCCCGGCGTTCGACGGCGCCGCGGCGGGGTCCGGGCGGCTGGCGACAACCGGTGGGTACCTGTCGGTAATGCCTCTGGGGCCCGCCCGGGGCCGGTTCTAGCGTGGTGGCCCGTCCCCGTCGGCCACTCCAGAAACGGCCCGTCCATGCAGTACATCGCGCCGATCGCGATCGGCTTCCTCTACGCCCTGTTGATGTCCTTCGTCCGCGAGCCTCACCGACGGCGGCTGAACGCGATGATGGTCGCCGGTGCCGGCGCCGCGTACCTCAGCGGCGGCGGCCTGGGCGGCTGGGAGTTCGCCTTCACCGCGCTCGTCACCTACGTGGCCTTCCGCGGCCTGGAGTCGTGGACCTGGATCGGCATCGGATGGCTGCTGCACACCGCCTGGGACGTCGTCCACCACCTCAGGGGCGAGCCGATCATCCCGTTCGCCCACACGTCCTCCCTGGGCTGCGCGATCTGCGACCCGGTGATCGCGCTCTGGTGCCTGCGGGGAGGGCCGTCGCTCCTCGCACTCGCGCGCAACCGGCGCGGGCGGAGGCCGTCGGAGTCCGATGCGGACGTCAGCCGCGGGACCCCGTCCCCCACGCGCGGGTGACAATGGCCGCGTGACCAGCCCCGGCCTCCCCGGCCTCGCCGCACTGCGCCCCCGGCTGCCCTCGCCGGTGCAGGAGGTCGTGGACGGCCGGTTCGAGCGCCGGGGAGTCCGGCTGCTGCTGAAGCGGGACGACCTGATCCACCCGGAGCTGATCGGCAACAAGTGGCGCAAGCTGGCGCCGAACCTCGCGGCGGCGGCCGGCCGGACCGTCGTCACCTTCGGCGGTGCCTGGTCCAACCACCTGCGCGCCACGGCCGCGGCGGGCCGGCTGCTCGGCATCCCCACGGTCGGTGTCGTGCGCGGCGACGAGCTGGCCGGCCGGCCCCTCAACCCGTCGCTGGCCCGCTGCGCGGCCGACGGCATGCGGCTGCACTTCGTCGACAGGGCGACGTACCGCCGCAAGTCCGAGCCGGGGCCCCTGGCCGGGATCCTGCGCGCGGCGGACGCCGAGGAGGCCTACTTCGTCCCCGAGGGCGGCAGCAACGCGGAGGCCGTGCGCGGCTGCCGGGCGCTCGGCGCCGAGCTGCGCGGCCGGGCCGGGGTGGTCGCCGTGGCGTGCGGCACGGGCGGCACGCTGGCGGGCCTGGCCGCCGGTCTCGCCCCCGGCCAGCGCGCCCTGGGGGTGCCGGTCCTCAAGGGCGGCTTCCTGGCCGCCGACACGGAGGCGCTGCAGCGGCAGGCCTTCGGCGGGCCGCGCGGTGACTGGAGCATGGACGACCGCTTCCATTTCGGCGGCTACGCGCGCGTGCCCGCCGAGCTGGACGCCTTCGCGGCGGACTTCGAGGACCGTCACGGCCTGCCCGTCGAGCGCCTGTACGTCGCCAAGCTGCTGTACGGGCTCGTCGCCCTGGCCGAGGAGGGCGCCTTCCCGCGCGGGACGACGGTGGCGGCCGTGGTCACCGGCCGCCCCTTCCCCTGACGCCCGGCCCGGTCGCTACGCCGCCTCCCGGAAGGCCGCCGCCTCCTCCAGGTCGAGCCTGCGCAGCAGGGTCCGCAGCATCTCGTCGTCGATGTACCGGGCGTCCCGGAGCTTGACGAACACCTCGCGCTCGGCGCTGATCATCTCCCGGGACAGCCGCCGGTAGGTGTCGTCGACGGACTCACCCGTGACCGGGTTGGCCTGCCCGAGCCGCTCCCAGACGGCGTTGCGGCGGCGCTCCAGGACGGTGCGCAGCCGGTCGGCGAGCGGGGCGGGCAGGGCGTTGCGCTCGTCGGAAAGGAGTTCGTCCAGGCGCCGCTCCGCGGCCCGGGAGGCCTGCGCCTGGGCGTTGGCCTCGGCGAGCGTCTCGGCCTGCGTGTCCCGCCCGGGGAACTTCAGCAGGCGGATCAGCGGCGGCAGGGTCAGGCCCTGCACGACCAGGGTCCCGATGACGGTCGTGAAGGTCAGGAACAGGATGAGGTTGCGCTGCGGGAACGGTTCCTCGCCGTCGTGCATGGTGAGCGGGATGGAGAAGGCGATCGCCAGGGAGACCACGCCCCGCATGCCGGCCCACGCGATGACGAACGGCCCCTTCCACGTCAGCTGTCCCTCCCGCTCCCGGATGCGCGCCGACATCAGCCGCGGCAGGAAGGTCGCCGGGTACACCCAGACGAACCGGGCCGCGACGACCACCAGGAAGACGGCGACGGCGTACCAGGCGGCCTCGACGCCCTCGTACTCGCCGAGCCCCCGCAGCACCACCGGCAGCTGCAGTCCGATCAGCGCGAACACCGCGGACTCCAGGACGAAGGCGACCATCTTCCACACCGCCTCCTCCTGGAGCCGGGTGGCGAAGTCGACCTCCCACGCGCGGTGTCCCAGGTAGAGCGCGACGACCACGACCGCGAGGACCCCGGAGGCGTGCACCTGCTCGGCGGCGGCGTACGCGACGAACGGGATCAGCAGGGAGAGCGTGTTCTGCGGCAGCGCCTCCTTCACGTGTGTGCGCAGCCAGTGGATCGGCGCCATCAGCACCAGTCCGACCAGGACGCCCCCGATCGCGGCGACCAGGAACTCGCCGATGCCCCCGGCCCAGGTCGCGCCCTCCCCGACGGCGGCGGCCAGGGCGACCCGGTAGGCGGTGATCGCGGTGGCGTCGTTCAGCAGGGACTCGCCCTGGAGAATCGTGGTGATCCGCGACGGCAGCCCGACCCGGCGTGCCACGGCCGTGGCCGCGACCGCGTCCGGCGGCGCCACCACCGCGCCGAACACCAGGGCCGCCGTCAGCGGCAGGTCCGGCACGATCAGGTACAGGGCCCAGCCGACGACGAAGGTCGCGAACAGCACGTACCCGACGGACAGCATCGCGACCGGCCGCAGCTGGGCCCGCAGGTCGAGGTACGAGCTGTCGGTGGCGGCCGTGTGCAGCAGCGGGGGCAGGATGAGCGGCAGGACGATGTGCGGGTCGAGGGTGTAGTCGGGCACCCCGGGGACGTAGCTGACCACCAGCCCGACCGCCACCAGCAGCAGCGGCGCCGGCACCGGGGTGCGCCGCGCGGCGGCGGCGATCGCGGCGCTGCCCGCCACCAGCAGCAACAGTGGCATCACGTCCATCGTTCTCGCCCGCCCTCTTTTTTCGACGCGGTCTTCCGCTCGACCGTCGTAACCTGGCAATCATGAAACAGTGCACGCATGCCGACGCGCTGCCGCACCCCGAGCCCGGCCCGCTCAGCGAGACGTGTCCGGAGTGTCTGGCGGAGGGCATGGATCCGGTGCAACTTCGGCTGTGCCTCAGCTGCGGTCACGTCGGCTGCTGCGACTCCTCGCCGGGAAGGCACGCGGCGGAGCACCACAAGCAGTCCGGTCACCCCGTGATGCGGACCCACGAGCCCGGGGAGACCTGGCGGTGGTGTTTCGTCGACCATGTCCTGGTGTGACGCGACGGGACCCCGGCGGCGGACGGTTCGACCGTCTGACGTCTGGGTACGTCAACCCGGCGCGCGCTCTTCCCATTTGGGCCCGCCCAACCCCTAGACACGGAGCGTGTCCACAGGTTTACTGTGAGTGACGGCAACGGGTTGGGGTCCCGGGGACAGGACCGTTGAGAGCGCGATAGCGTCACCGCTGAACCACGTATCGCGTTACACCCGGGGGGCGACCCTCGGCCCTAGAACGCTTGTACCACCATGGAGGTGAGGGTGTCCCAGATCGCAGGCGAGCCCGCGACCCAGGACTTCGTGGAAGTCCGGCTGCCGGCCGCGGGTGCCTACCTGTCGGTGCTGCGTACGGCCACGGCCGGTCTCGCGGCCCGTTTGGACTTCACCCTCGACGAGATCGAGGACCTGCGCATCGCGGTGGACGAGGCCTGCGCGATCCTGCTGCAGCAGGCCGTGCCCGGCTCGGTGCTCAGCTGTGTCTTCCGCCTCGTCGACGACTCACTCGAGGTCACCGTCTCGGCACCGACCACGGATGGTCATGCCCCCTCGCGGGACACCTTCGCCTGGACCGTCCTGTCCGCCCTGGCGGGCAAGGTCTCCTCTGCCGTGGACAAGGACAAAACCGTTTCGATCAGCCTCTACAAACAGCGCGGCGCGGGACCCGGGCCGGCGTGAGGAACGAGGACGGGCCGGTGCGGGACGAAGAGCGCAGCACACGAGAGCTGCCGGCCGAGGGCACGGGCACGGGCGGTCCGAGCGGAGCCCGGCCCATGGCGGACGGCATCGACGGCATCCCCGAGCAGGCCCGCCCGCATCCGGAGGACGACTCCGCGGGGGCCGTCCTCCCGGGCGGCGGGCGGCAGGAGCGGGACGGTGCCGTACGGAGCGCGCCTCCGGGCGGGGGGATCACCGCATCCCCCGTCCAGGGGGGTCCTCCCACTCGCGGGAAGTCGAGAGTGGCGGAGGAGGCGAGGGCTCGGGGAAGGGCGACGGGCGGGACGATGAGCGAGCACGAGCGACACTCCGGGGACGAGACGCCGAGCACGCACCACACACAGGGTGCGCAGCACGGCTCGCCGGACCGCAGCGGGGCGCGTGAGCTGTTCCTCAAGCTGCGCACCCTGAGCAACGGCAGTCCCGAGTACGCGGAACTGCGCAACCAGCTGGTCCGCATGCACCTGCCGCTCGTGGAGCATCTGGCGCGCCGCTTCCGCAACCGCGGCGAGCCGCTGGACGACCTGACGCAGGTCGCCACCATCGGGCTGATCAAGTCGGTCGACCGCTTCGACCCGGACCGCGGCGTGGAGTTCTCCACGTACGCGACCCCGACGGTCGTCGGCGAGATCAAGCGCCACTTCCGCGACAAGGGCTGGGCGGTGCGCGTCCCGCGCCGGCTGCAGGAGCTGCGCCTGTCGCTGACCACGGCGACGGCCGAGCTCTCGCAGCTGCACGGCCGCTCCCCCACGGTCCACGAGCTCGCCGAGAAGCTGGCGATCTCGGAGGAGGAGGTCCTGGAAGGCCTGGAGTCCGCCAACGCGTACTCCACGCTGTCCCTGGACGTCCCCGACACCGACGACGAGTCCCCGGCGGTCGCCGACACCCTCGGCGCCGAGGACGAGGCGCTGGAGGGCGTGGAGTACCGGGAGTCGCTCAAGCCGCTGCTGGAGGACCTCCCGCCGCGCGAGAAGCGGATCCTGCTGCTGCGCTTCTTCGGCAACATGACCCAGTCGCAGATCGCGCAGGAGGTCGGCATCTCGCAGATGCACGTCTCCCGGCTGCTGGCGCGCACACTGGCGCAGCTGCGGGAGAAGCTCCTCGTCGAAGAGTGACGGCTACTTCTCCGTAGCGCCGGAGTTGCCGGGCCCGCGGATCCCGAGGGCCCGGGTCGTCTCCGGGTTCACCAGCAGCACGAGCGAGGCGACGGCCACGACCGCGAGGGCGATGCCACCCGGGATGGCCATGCTGTCCGCCTGCAGCAGGTTGTAGGCGACCGGCAGCGCCATGAGCTGGGTGATGACGGCCGGGCCGCGGCTCCAGCTGCGGCACCCGAGCAGCCCCCGCGCGGCGAGCAGCGGCAGCAGCGCGAGCACGACCAGCGTGATTCCCCCGGTCACGGCCTGCTGCCGGTCGTCGGGGTGACCCGTGAAGCCGAGGACGAGGATCCAGACCCCGCCGACGACCAGCGCGAGCCCCTCCAGGGCGGCCAGCAGCGCGGCGTACGTCAGACGGCGCGGACGGGGGCCGCTGTTCTCCGGGGTGGGGGTCTGCTCACTGCTCACCCCTGAAGGGTAGCCCTCGCCGTACGCGCCCCCCGTGGCGAGGTTCACCCCAGGTCTCTTACCCGATCCCTACCTCGGTCTGGGCCCGGTACCCCCCAGTAGGTACGCTGCCAGTCATGCGTGCACTCCTCGTGGTCAATCCGGCGGCAACCACCACAAGTGCGCGCACACGCGACGTACTGATCCACGCGCTCGCCAGCGAGATGAAGCTGGAGGCCGTCACCACCGAGTACCGCGGCCACGCGCGCGACCTGGGCCGGCATGCGGCCGACAGCGACGACATCGACCTGGTGGTGGCCCTCGGCGGCGACGGCACGGTCAACGAGGTGGTCAACGGCCTGCTGCACGCAGGCCCCGCCCCGGGGCACCTCCCCGGCCTCGCCGTGGTGCCGGGCGGCTCCACCAATGTCTTCGCCCGCGCCCTGGGCCTGCCCAACGACGCCGTGGAGGCCACCGGCGCCCTGCTCGACGCCCTGCGCGACGGCAGCGAACGCACCGTCGGCCTGGGCCTGGCCTCGGGCACGCCGGGCACGGAGGACGAGGCGGTGCCGGCCCGCTGGTTCACCTTCAACGCGGGCCTCGGCTTCGACGCCGGCGTGGTCGGCCGGGTGGAGCAGCACCGCGAGCGCGGCCGGAAATCCACACACGCTCTTTACGTCCGCCAGGCCATGCGTCAACTCCTGGGCGAACCGAACCGCCGGCACGGGACGATCACGCTGGAGCGGGCCGGCGAGGACCCGGTCACGGATCTGGTGCTGTCCATAGTCGCGAACACCTCCCCGTGGACGTTTCTGGGGAATCGCCCGATCTACGCGGCGCCTAAGGCCTCGTTCGATACCGGGCTCGATCTCTTCGCTCTCAGCCGCCTGTCCACCGCGGCGGTTGCCCGGTATGGCACCCAGTTGCTCACTTCGTCCCCCGAGCGCGGACCCCATGGCAAGCACGCCACCTCCCTGCACGATTTGACCGAGTTCACCTTGCATTCGAAGGTGCCTCTCCCCCTCCAGATGGACGGTGACCACCTGGGGCTGCGAACGAGCGTGACGTTCACAGGCGTACGCCGTGCACTGCGTGTGATTGTGTGAGCAGAACTGGCTAAAGTCCTTTCACTCGAACGTTTAGGCCAGGATCCACCCCATGGAAGTACGGCTGTGACCTAGTCGACACCGAAGAATCAAAAAAAACTTTCCAGAAGGGGTTGTATCCGCCGCTGAGGTTTGCGAGTCTCTACGTGGCGATCGGGACGGCCCGCAACACCGGCCTCCACTGATCACCAGAACCCCTCTTCAACTCACAGGACCCACGCCAGGGAACCTGGCGGTCGGCCCTTCACTTGTTGAGGGATTCGTGAAAGCGTTCACATTCACAAGCACCTGCACGTAATACCAAGGAGAGGTAGCAGCCATGGACTGGCGTCACAACGCCGTTTGCCGCGAGGAAGACCCCGAGCTCTTCTTCCCCATCGGCAACACCGGTCCTGCGCTGCTGCAGATCGAGGAAGCCAAGGCCGTCTGCCGTCGCTGCCCGGTGATCGAGCAGTGTCTGCAGTGGGCGCTCGAGTCCGGCCAGGACTCCGGCGTCTGGGGTGGTCTCAGCGAGGACGAGCGCCGCGCCATGAAGCGCCGCGCCGCCCGCAACCGGGCCCGTCAGGCCTCCGCCTGACAATCCACCCCTGCTGACAGCCTGAGCTTGGCGGCGCGCACAGCGAGTGCGCATCTCCCGCCCCCGAGCCGCAGCGCGCAGTTCCCCCGATGCGCTTACATAGCAGCAGCGAGCTTTAAGCCCCGGGCCACCCAGTGGTCCGGGGCTCAATGCTGTGCGCGGGCCTTTCCTTGACGGGCCGGGGATCCGCTGCTTTGACGGACCGGGGATCCGTTACTTGGACGGACCGGGGATCCGTTACTTCCGCGATCGCCCGTTACGCGATCCGTTACTTCTGCGACCGCACGGGGATGTCGAGGATCACGCGGGTACCGCGCTCCGGGGCCGGGACCATGTCGAAGGTGCCGCCCAACTCGCCCTCCACCAGGGTCCGTACGATCTGCAGGCCCAGGTTGCCGGCGGTGTGCGGATCGAAGCCTTCCGGCAGGCCGACGCCGTCGTCCTGGACGGTGACCAGCAGTCGGGCCTCCTTCGTGGTGCCGCCGCGGACCGCCGACACCTCGACCGTGCCGGTGTCGCCCTCGCGGAAGCCGTGTTCCAGCGCGTTCTGCAGGACCTCGGTCAGCACCATCGACAGCGGGGTCGCGACCTCGGCGTCGAGGATGCCGAAGCGTCCGGTGCGCCGGCCCGTGACCTTGCCCGGGGAGATCTCGGCGACCATCGCCAGGACGCGGTCGGCGATGTCGTCGAACTCCACGCGCTCGTCCAGGTTCTGGGAGAGCGTCTCGTGCACGATCGCAATCGATCCGACGCGTCGCACCGCCTCCTCGAGGGCCTCGCGGCCGCGGTCGGACTCGATGCGCCGGGCCTGGAGGCGGAGCAGGGCCGCCACCGTCTGGAGGTTGTTCTTGACCCGGTGGTGGATCTCCCGGATCGTCGCGTCCTTGGTGATCAACTCGCGCTCGCGGCGGCGCAGTTCGGTGACGTCCCGGAGCAGCACCAGCGAACCGATGCGGGTGCCCTTGGGCTTCAGCGGGATCGCCCGGAACTGGATGACCCCGTCGTTGGCCTCGATCTCGAACTCGCGCGGCGCCCAGCCGCTGGCGACCTTGGCGAGCGCCTCGTCCACCGGGCCGCGCGTCGGGGCGAGTTCGGCGGTGGTCCGGCCCAGGTGCTGGCCGACGAGGTCGGAGGCGAGGCCGAGACGGTGGTAGGCGGACAGGGCGTTCGGTGAGGCGTACTGGACGAGGCCGTCGGCGTCGAGCCTGATCAGGCCGTCGCCGACGCGGGGCGAGGCGTCCATGTCGAGCTGCTGGTTCGCGAACGGGAAGGAGCCCGCCGCGATCATCTGAGCGAGGTCGGAGGCGCTCTGCAGATAGGTGAGTTCCAGGCGGCTCGGGGTGCGCACGGTGAGGAGGTTGGTGTTGCGCGCGATGACCCCGAGGACGCGCCCCTCGCGCCGTACGGGGATCGACTCGACCCGGACGGGGACCTCCTCGCGCCACTCGGGGTCGCCCTCGCGCACGATGCGGCCCTCGTCGAGGGCGGCGTCCAGCATGGGGCGTCGGCCGCGCGGGACGAGATGGCCCACCATGTCGTCCTGGTACGAGGTCGGGCCGGTGTTGGGCCGCATCTGGGCGACCGAGACGTACCGGGTGCCGTCGCTGGTGGGGACCCACAGAACCAGGTCGGCGAAGGAGAGGTCGGAGAGCAGCTGCCACTCCGAGACCAGCAGGTGCAGCCACTCGAGGTCGGTGTCGTCGAGGGCGGTGTGCTGGCGTACGAGTTCGTTCATGGAGGGCACGTGGCGAGCGTACCCGGGCGTTTGTACGGCCCTGAAATACCAGGGCCCCGGAAACACCCGCGGGCCGCGGCGCCTGAGAGGGACCCTCAACCCTCCCGGCACCGCAGCCCGGAGCAGTATCGGCCGTGGGGTGTGCGGTCCCGGTCGGCCGAAGGATGAGGAGCCGGGGCAGTCAGGGCAGAGAGCCTCGGTTCCTCGATCCGTCCTCCTGTGCGGGGAAGACGGAGGCTGGTGTGCGCGTTGTCCACGCGCTCTCGCTACGCATTGTGGACTAGACCACTCGGGGGTGTCCATGCGTTGGAGACTGTTCGTTGTTGTTATTTCCGCGACGCGTCGGACGCACGGACGTCCACCACGCAGCCTAACCCGTGTGGGTTCCTGTGCGGGGCCAGATGGACATGGCAATTTCCGCGACGGCCTCCAGTTCCTCCCGGCTCGCCCCGTCGCGCGCCTGTTGTGACATGCCCTGGATCATCGCGCCGGTGTGCCGGGCCAGCGCGGCGGCGTCGGTGTCCGCGGGCAGTACGCCGGCGGCGACATCGGCCTTGATCCGCCGCTCGAAGGCGGTGATGTTGGCGTTGCGGCGGTCCCGCAACGACTGCTCGACCTCGGGGGTGGAGCAGTTGGCGGCGGCGTGCACGACGAGGCAGCCGTGCGGGTGGCCCGGCTCCGTGTACGCGGTGGCGGCCTCGCGCAGCACGCGGGCGACGGCCGCCCGGGCGGTGGGTTCCTCCGCCAGGGCATGGTCGGTGAACGAGCCGTAGCGCGTGCCGTACACGCGGACGACCTCGTCGAAGAGGGACCGCTTGTCCCCGAAGGCCGCGTAGAGGCTCGGGGCGCCGATGTCCATGACGCGGGTGAGGTCGGAGACGGACGTGGCCTCGTAGCCGTGCTCCCAGAAGGCCAGGAGCGCCTTCTCCAGAGCCGTCTCGCGGTCGAAGGAGCGCGGGCGCCCGCGACGCCTGGGTGCGGCATCGGCCCGGATCTTTGCGCCCTCGGCCCGGGCCTTCGCGGTCCCGTCGTCGTTCACCATGGAGTGCATTTTATAGCGGCCACTAGAGAAATGTCGGCGGGCTGCTGTACGGTCATTTCTGTAGCGACCACTAGAGAAATGAGGAGGGGGCGTCGTCATGGGTGTGCTCACGGGCAGGACGGCACTGGTCACGGGGGCGAGCAGGGGCATCGGCCGAGGGATCGCCGAGCGACTGGGACGGGACGGCGCACGCGTCGCGGTGCACTACGGGAGGAACGAGGCGGCGGCGAAGGAGACGGTCGCCGCGATCGAGGCGGCGGGCGGCTCGGCCTTCGCGGTCGGTGTCGAGCTGGGCGTGGCCGGCGACGCCGAGGCGCTGTGGGAGGAGTTCGACCGGCACGCGGACGGGCTCGACATCCTGGTGAACAACGCGGCCATCGGCAACACGCGCCCGATCGCGGAGCTGGAGGAGCGGGAGTTCGACGAGGTCTTCGCGGTGAATGTGAAGGCGCCGTTCTTCATCCTCAAGCACGGCATGGCGCGCCTGCGGGACGGCGGCCGGATCGTCAACATCTCGTCCGGGCTGGCCCGCACGGCGGTGATGCCGGACAACGTGGCGTACGCGATGACGAAGGGCGCGCTGGACGTGCTCTCCCGCGACCTGTCCAAGGTCCTGGGGGCGCGGGGCATCACGGTGAACTCGGTGGCACCGGGCATCATCGACACGGACAACACGGCCGAGCTGCTGCACGGCAGCGACGACGGCTGGGCGAAGGCCGCGGCGATATCGGCGCTGGGCGGGGTGGGCGAGCCCGCCGAGGTCGCCGACGTGGTGGCGTTCCTGGTCTCGGACGGGGGCCGGTGGGTGACGGGGAGCTGGGTGGATGTGACGGGAGGTTCACTGACCTAGGGCCTGTCGTGTGGATCAGATCGCAGACGCGGGGCCTGGCAGGCAGCCCCCGCTCACCGGCGCTGATGAGGTGCCGTCGGTTCCCTGCGACCTGATCCAAACGACCGGTCCTCGCGCGGCCGCGCCCGCCTCGCGGTACGCAGACCTCGAGGGCGTCCACAGGGTCACGTCGCACTCCCCAGGCATCCGACGCCTCCTGGGCCCGGGGCGCGTGCACCGCCCTGGGCCGAGGCCGCCTCATCCGCAGGGCGTCACCGCCCGGCCCGCCCTCACCGCGTCTCCGTCACCTTCGCCAGCGCGCGCGGCGCGTCCGGGTCCTGGCCGCGGGCGACGGTGACCTCGTAGGCCAGGAGCTGCAGGGGGATGATCTCGAGGATGGGCTGGACCTCCTCGGCGACGCCCTGTGTGGGCAGGACGACGCCGGCCGAGGCCTGCTCGACCTGGTGCCGGGGGCCGATGACGACGAGGTCGGCGCCGCGGCCGCGCAGCCGGTCCAGCACGGGCTGGAGCGCTTCACCGCCCTTGCCGTCGGTGACCACGGCGATGACCGGGGAGACGTTGTCGACCATGGCGAGCGGTCCGTGCAGCAGGTCGGCGCCGGAGTAGGAGAGGGCGGGGATGTAGCTGGTCTCCATCAGCTTCAGGGCGGCCTCCTTGGCGGTGGGGTAGCCGTAGCCGCGTGAGGTGATCACCATGCGCTCGGCGAAGCGGTAGCGGGCCGCGAGGGTCCGCACCTCGTCCTGCCGGGCGAGCAGACCGGCGGCGAGGTCCGGCAGGACGTGCGCGGCCGCTCCGTCGCCGCCTCGCAGCCCCTCGACGAACAGGTAGAGCGCGAGAAGGGAGGCGGTGTAGGTCTTGGTCGCGGGGAGGGCCTTCTCCGGTCCGGCCATGATGTCGATGTGGTACTCGGAGACGCCCGCGAGAGGGGAGTCCGGGTTGTTGGTGACGGCCAGCGTGATCGCCCCGGCCTCGCGGGCGGCCCGGGTCGAGGCGACCAGGTCCGGGGAGCCGCCGGACTGGCTGACGGTGACGACGAGGACGTCGGTGAGGTCGGGCCGGGCACCGTAGGCCGTGGTGGTGGACATCGAGGTGAGTCCGCAGGGCAGGCCGAGCCGGATCTCCAGGAGGTACTTGGCATAGAGGGCGGCGTTGTCGGAGGTGCCGCGGGCGGTCAGCAGGACGAAGCGGGGCGTGCGGGCGGCGATCCGCCGGGCCACGTCCCGGATGGCGGGGGCGCCGTCGGCCAGGATCCGGCGCAGGACGGCGGGCTGTTCCGCCATCTCGCCGGCCATGATCCGGCCGGGGAGGTCGCGGAGGGGGTCCGGGGTGGCTGCGGCGGTCATGGCGGGTCCTTCCGGGCGTGGGCTGGTGTGGGTCGTGCTGGTCCCATTCCACTCCCCCGGGCCGTGGAACGCCCGGGCCCGACAGGCGCTGTTCATCTGCCCGAGACCTGGTCGGCACGGTGCTGCCGCCCACCCGGGAAGGGCGACCGGCACCCTGGGAGGGCGGCCCCCGCTCTGTTAGATTGGTCTAAACCACACGACCCCTCCCGGGTCCCGTCCCAGTCGAGCATTCCTCTCAGATCGGCAGGCCCAGCGTGGAAGTTGTCATCGTTCCGGACGCCAAGGCGGGCGGCGAGCTCATCGCCGAGGCCATGGCCCGGCTGCTCCGGCGCAAGCCCGACGCCCTGCTCGGCGTGGCCACCGGCTCGACGCCGCTGCCCGTGTACGAGGCGCTGGCGGCGAAGGTGCGCTCCGGTGCCGTGGACGTCGCGCGGGCGCGGATCGCCCAGCTCGACGAGTACGTGGGGCTGCCCGCCGACCATCCGGAGTCCTACCGCTCGGTGCTGCGGCGTGAGGTGCTGGAGCCGCTCGGGATCGGGATGGACCGGTTCACGGGCCCGGACGGCACGGCCGAGGACGTGCAGGCGGCGTGCGAGGCCTATGACAAGGCGCTCGTGGACGCCGGGGGCGTGGACCTCCAGCTGCTCGGTATCGGGACCGACGGGCACATAGGGTTCAACGAGCCGTGTTCGTCGCTGGCGTCGCGGACGCGGATCAAGACGCTGACCGAGCAGACCCGGATCGACAACGCGCGCTTCTTCGACGGCGACATCGACCAGGTGCCGCACCACGTGATCACGCAGGGCATCGGCACCATCCTGGAGGCCCGGCACCTGGTGCTGCTCGCCACCGGGGAGGGCAAGGCGGACGCGGTGGCGGCGACGGTAGAAGGGCCGGTCGCCGCGGTGTGCCCCGCGTCCGCGCTCCAGCTCCATGCGCACGCGACCGTCGTCGTCGACGAGGCCGCCGCGTCGAAGCTGAAGCTGGCGGACTACTTCCGGCACACGTACGCCAACAAGCCGGACTGGCAGGGGATCTAGCCCGGCGACAAGCCGGACTGACAGGGGATCCGGCCCCGGTGACAAGCCGGGGTGCCAGGGGATCCGGCCCCGGTGACAAGCCGGGGTGCCAAGGGGTCCAGCCCCGGTGACAAGCCGGGGCGGCAGGGAATCCGGCCCCAGCCGTCAGGCCTCGTCGTCGGCAGGGTCGTCCTGGGCCAGCCAGCCGGCCACCCACAGGGGCATCACCCAGTGGGTGACGAGGACGGCGATGAGCAGGGGTGCCGCGTAGGCCTTCGGGGCGTCGCCGTCGACGCCGCCCGTGATCAGCAGGGTGACCGCCGCGGCGGCCAGCAGCAGGATCGTCGCACGGTGGGCCCGGGCCAGGACGCGGCTGCGTTCGGCGGACTGCCGCTCGTCCAGGACATGGGCGCGCAGCTCCAGCAGGCCCCGGGTGGCGCTGTTGATCACGCCGGTCGCGACCATCCACGGGAGCAGCAGCACCGCCATCACGACGATGGTCCACAGCGGTTCACTCTCGGCGAGGAACAGGTGGGTCATCAGGCCGCCGATGGCCAGCGTGAGCGCGACATGGGCGGCGACGGCCAGCCGCCGACGGGCCGCCGTGGCGTACCAGGCCGCTCCGCGGCGGTCGTTCATCAGCCGCAGCATGGTCCGGTCGTAGCGGGTCAGGCGTGTCGTCGTCATGGCTGGTTCCTCCCGTAGACCTCGTCCGTGAGCGGCCGGAACGGTTCGAGGGAGAACAGCGCCTCGACCGGCAGTCCGAAGAACTTCGAGATCTTCAGCGCCAGGTCGAGGCTCGGGTTGTACTGCCCCCGCTCGATGTAGCCGATGGTCTGGTAGTGGGCTCCCACTGCCTCGGCCAGGCTCTGGCGCGACACCTTCCGTTCGGCACGCACCATGGCCAACCTGTTGTGCACCTGCTCGCTCATGTATAAGAAGTACTACATTTGGTCGCAGGCTTACAACCGTGTTCATCGAAGGGGGGTTCAGCGCCCCGCGACTCCGGCGATCACCTCGGCCGCCGCCCGGCCGCAGACGCGGGCCGCGCCGTGGGTGGCGATGTGCAGGGCGCCGCGCGGGGCCGCCTGGGGGACGCCCATCTCGACCACGATGGTGTCGGGGCGGGCGGCCAGCAGGATGTCGAGGGCGGAGGCCATCCAGGGGTGGCGGTGTTCGTCGCGGACGACGGCCACGATGCGGCGCGCACCGGCCGCCTGGAGAGCAGCGCGGCCGGCGCTCTCCCCTGCCTCGCTCTCCCGCGCGGTGCCGGCAGCTCCTGCGTTTCCGACCTCTCCAGTCCTCCCCGTGTTCCCCGTGTTCCCCGCGTTCTCGGCGTTCCCCGCGTTCCCGGCGGAGAAGCTCCCCGTCACCGTGCCCGGCAGGAGGTGGATGAGTTCCGCGGCGATGCCCCACGGGGTCTCGTCGCCGACCGCGATGTTGGCGACGGGGGTGAGGGCGGCGACGTAGGGCGGTTCGGTGACGGGAGTGAAGGCCCCCGGGCTGCCGAGACCCGGTGCGGGGGTCACCGTGAGGGCGCGGCGGGCGGCCTCCAGGCCGATCTCGCCGCCGGGCGCGTCCCCGGGCGATCGGCGCGCCGAGCCGGCCCAGCCGGCCAGGGCCCGTACGCGCTCGGCCGCGTCGGCGAGGCGTTCCTCGGGGAGTTCGCCCGCGCGGACCGCAGCGACCAGGGCGTCCCGCAGGCGCAGCACGGTCGCGTCGTCGGCCAGGCCGCCGCCGACGCAGATCGCGTCGGCGCCCGCGGCGATGGCGAGGACGCTGCCGCGTTCGATGCCGTAGGTGCCCGCGATGGCCTGCATCTCCATGCCGTCGGTGACGATGAGGCCCTCGTAGCCGAGCTCGTCGCGGAGCAGGCCGGTGAGGATGCGGCGGGAGAGCGTGGCCGGGCGGTCGGGGTCCAGGGCCGGGACCAGGATGTGGGCGCTCATCACGGCCCGGGTGCCGGCGGCGATGGCGGCGCGGAACGGGGCGAGTTCGCGGTCGGCGAGCACCTCGGCGGGGACGTCGATGCGCGGCAGGGCGTGGTGGGAGTCGACGGCCGTGTCGCCATGGCCCGGGAAGTGCTTGGTGCAGGCGGCGACCCCGGCGGACTGCAGGCCCGTGACGTAGGCGGCGGTGTGCCGGGCGGCCAGGCCGGTGTCGGCGCCGAAGGAGCGGACACCGATGACCGGGTTGGACGGGTTGGAGTTCACGTCGGCGGACGGGGCCCAGTTGAGGTTCACGCCGCAGGCCGCGAGACGCCGGCCCAGTTCGTGGGCGACCTCCCGCGTGAGTTCGACGTCGTCGACCGCGCCGAGGGCGTGGTTGCCAGGGAAGGAGGAGCCGGACCGCACCTCCAGGCGGGTCACGTCCCCGCCCTCCTCGTCGATCGCGACGAGGACGTCGTCGCGCTCGGCCCGCAGCTGGGCGGTGAGCGCGGCCAGTTGGTCCGGTGAGGCGATGTTGCGGCCGAACAGTCCGACGGAGGCGAGTCCCTCACCGAGGCGGCGCAGCAGCCAGTCGGGGGCGGTGGTGCCGGTGAAGCCGGGCTGGAGGACCGTCAGGGCGTCGCGGGTGAGTGTGTCGGTGCCGCTGGCGAGTGTCGTCATCGGGTGGGGTCATCCCTTCACGGCGCCCGCGGTCAGGCCCGCGGCCATCTTGCGCTGGACGAGGAGGAAGAGGGCGACGATCGGCACGGCCATCATCGTGGCTCCGGCCATCATCGGGGCGTATTCGGTGCCGTGCTTGGTGGTGAAGTTGCCGAGCCAGACGGTCGCGGTCTGGTTCTTCTGGCTGAGGAGCATCAGGGCGTACAGGTACTCGTTCCAGGCCTGGATGAAGCCGTAGACCGAGGTGGCGACCATGCCCGGGGCCAGGAGCGGGAAGACCACCCGCAGGAAGGCGCTCGTGCGGGAGCAGCCGTCGACCATGGCCGCCTCCTCCAGTTCCTTCGGGATGTTGACGATGAAGCCCCGCAGGGTCCAGACCGTGAACGGCAGGATGAAGGTCAGGTACGTGATGATGAGGCCGGTGAGCCGGTCGTACTGGCCGAGGTCGTTCAGGAGCAGGAACACCGGGATGATCATGGCGACCAGCGGCACCATCTGGACCGCGAGGATGCCGACGATCACGATCTTGCGGCCGCGGAAGGCGAACCGGGAGATGGCGAGCGCGGCCAGCAGCCCGACGACCATGCCGATGACGACCACCGCCAGCGACACCACCAGGCTGCGTCCCACCGGGCCCCAGAAGTCGGCGATGTCCAGCGCCCGGCCGAAGTTGGCGAAGGTGAGGCCGGTCGGCAGCAGGCTCGGATCCGGGTCGATGGCGTCCTTGGCGGGCTTGAACGCGGTGTTGAGCATCCAGTAGAGCGGGAAGCCGGCGGTGACGAAGACGAGGAGACCGAGGAGGTTCCACCACAGCTTCGGCGCCCGGCGGCCCGTCGGAGTGCTGCTCATTCGACCTCTCCGATCTTCAGCATCTGCCGCATGTAGACGGCGACCACGCCGAGCAGCAGCAGGACGGTGATCAGCGCGATGGCCGAGCCCTGGGCGTAGTCGTTGACCACGAAGGCACGGTCGTAGGAGTAGGTGTTGAGGACCTGGAACTCCGGCTCGGGGTGGCCGCCCCGCATGACGAACACCTGCGGGAAGACGCCCATGTCCCAGATGACCGACAGGGTCGTGAGCATCACGATGATCGGCTTGAGGACGGGCAGGGTGACGTAGCGGAAGACGCCCCAGGAGCCGGCGCCGTCCAGTCGGGCCGCCTCCTCCAGCTCCTTCGGGACCTGGGTGAGGCCCGCGCTGAGCGTGATGACCACGAACGGCACGGCTCCCCACACCACCAGCAGCATGATCACGGCCAGCCCCTCGGGGCCGCTCGCGAACCAGTTGTGGCCGATCATGTCGACGCCGGGCAGCTTGCTCAGCAGGGCGTTGAAGACGCCGTAGTCCGAGTCGAAGAGCCATTTGAAGACCGTGGTCGCCACGATCACGGGCATGCCCCAGCTGGCCACCAGCACGATGTTGATCAGGATCTTCAGCCAGCCCGAGACGCGCTGGAGCAGCAGCGCGAGCGCCATGCCGATCACCATGGTGAGGACGACCGCGCCGCCCGCGAAGATCACCGTGCGCAGCACGACGGTCCAGAACTCGCCGTCGCCGAGCACCTTGGCGAAGTTGTCGAACCCGACCGACTCGGCCGGCTGGAAGCCCCACAGCTGGGACTGCCCGAACTTCTGGAAGGACAGGGTGACCAGCCGGGCCAGCGGATAGCCCATGACCAGGGCCAGGATCAGCAGGCAGGGCGCGAGCAGCAGCCAGGGGACGGCGGCACCGCCCGAGCTGCGCCGCCCGCGGGGCCGCCGGTCCTCGGGGGGCGGCGGGGGTGCCTGCCGCGGTGGCGGCACCTTGGCGGGAATGTGGGTGTCTGCGGCACTCATCGCGCGCTCCTTGGCGGTCCCTCAGGTCTTGACGACGGCGGGGCTCCGTGTGAGGGAGCCCCGCCCGTAGGTCACTTGGTGTTGATGACCTTGTCGATCGCGGCGTCCGCCTCCTTGGCGGCGGCCTCGACGGACTTCTTGCCGGTGCCGATGCTCTGCAGCATGGTCTGCAGGATCTGCGCCTTCTCGACCTGGCCCCAGCCGGGGGCCATCGGGACGAACCAGTTGGACTCGGCCGCGGTGGCGGGGACGGCCGTCTTCGGGTCGTTCTTCAGCGTCGCGAGGTCGGTCTTGTTGTTGGGCAGGTTGCCCTTGGCCATCAGGCCCTTCTGCCCGGAGGAGCCGGCGAACGCGTTGATCCACTCGGCGGCCAGGTCCTGCGCGTCGGACTTCACCGGCACGGCGAGGTCGGAACCGCCCAGGAAGACGGGCATGTTCTTGCCGGACGGGCCGGGCATCACGAAGTTCTCGAGGTTGCCCTTGAGCTTGCCGGTCTTGTCGTTCTTCGGGTCCTCTGCGGTCGCGCCCTCCCAGGCGGCCGCGAAGATCATGGCGGACTTGCCCTGGCCATAGACGATGTAGCGGTCGGACTCGTCCTTGGTCTTGTCGCCGTGCATGTACCTGTCGACGACGTTCTTGAACTCCTTCAGGCCCTTGAGGGACTCGGGCGAGGAGAGCGAGGCCTTCCACTGGCCGCCCGACTCGGTGGCGATGGCGCCGCCGGCGTCGTAGACGAAGGACATGGCCGCGTACCAGTCGCGGGTCGGCTGGTACCAGGCGTTGAACTTGTCGCCCTGCTTCTTCTGGATCTTGTCCAGGGCGTCGGTCAGCTCCGGGTACGTCTTCGGGGGCGTCTTCACGCCGACCGAGGCGGCGATGTCCTTGCGCCAGTTGGCGACGCGGCCGCCGGCGTAGTACGGGACGCCGTAGGTCTTGTCCTCGTAGGTCACGGAGGCCTTGAGGCCGTCCAGCCAGGCGTCGGAATTGTCGAACTCGGCCGGGTCCAGGGGGGCGAAGGCGCCCTTGACCATGTAGCCGAGCATCTCGGTGTTGCCCATCTCGACCACGTCGGGGGCCTTGTCCGTCGCGAGGACGGCGTCGAGCTTGGCGTTCTTGTCGGGCCAGCCGTAGTACTCGTGGTTGATCTTCAGGCCGGGGTGCTTCTTCTGCACCGCGGCGTCGGCGGCCTTCACCAGCTCCGGCCAGTTGTTCTGGGCGTCGACGGTGAGCCAGACGGTCAGCTCCTTGGCGTCCGCGCCGCCCTTGTCCGAGCCTCCGCCCCCCTCGCCCCCGCACGCCGCGATGGAGACCATCATGCCCGCGATACCGATCGCGGCTGTCAGCTTGCGCTTCACGCCACCCTCCTCAGGGATGCCCACACAACCCCCCTGGCTCCCCGCAGTGAACGTGGGGCCGGGCCTGGACCAATGGTGTAGACCAGTAGGGGGAGCTTGGACCAGACCAGAAGGCCTGTCAAGGGCTCCGAGACGGCGCTGACCAGCCGTTATGCGACCTACATATGCAAGAACCTTTAAGTAAGAAGCCAGCGAAAACCCGGTCGGGCACGGCATACTGCGGGTAGACCACAGCAATTGGTGGACTAGACCAAAAGAGGCGCCGACGGTATACAAGTGGGATCGTGTCGGCGGACCGAGCCGGGAAGGCGGAGCATGAGCACCGACGTCAGCAGTGCGGAGAACGAGAACGGGGCGCCCGTCCGTACCGCACGCGTGCCCAAGTACTACCGCCTGAAGAAGCACCTGCTCGACATGACGGAGACCCAGACGCCCGGCACGCCGGTCCCGCCCGAGCGCACACTGGCGGCCGAGTTCGACACCTCGCGCACGACCGTGCGCCAGGCGCTGCAGGAACTGGTCGTCGAAGGCCGGCTGGAGCGCATCCAGGGCAAGGGCACGTTCGTCGCCAAGCCGAAGGTCTCGCAGGCGCTGCAACTGACCTCGTACACCGAGGACATGCGCGCCCAGGGCCTCGAACCCACCTCGCAGCTGCTGGACATCGGCTACATCACGGCCGACGACCGCCTCGCCGGCCTGCTCGACATCACGCCGGGCGGACGCGTGCTGCGCATCGAGCGGCTGCGCATGGCCAACGGCGAGCCGATGGCCATCGAGACCACCCACCTCTCCGCCAAGCGCTTCCCGGCCCTGCGCCGGTCGCTGGTGAAGTACACGTCCCTCTACACGGCGCTGGCCGAGGTCTACGACGTCCATCTCGCGGAGGCCGAGGAGACCATCGAGACGTCGCTGGCCACCCCGCGCGAGGCCGGCCTGCTCGGCACGGACGTGGGCCTGCCGATGCTGATGCTGTCCCGGCACTCGCTGGACCGGGACGGCCAGCCGGTGGAGTGGGTGCGCTCGGTGTACCGCGGAGACCGGTACAAGTTCGTGGCCCGGCTGAAGCGCCCCCAGGAGTAACCGGCCGACGACGGCACCGGCCGGCGACGGAACTCCGGTTTCTTTTGGGTACCGCATTGCGGACGAGGGGTTCCGCTGTCGCCGCACCCTGACCTAGATTGCCTGCGCATTGCAGGTGATCACTTGAGGGGACGGAGCCGCCTGATGTCGCAACCCCCGGAAGTCAGCAGAGGGCCGGTGGTGACGCCGATGCGCGTCATCATCGCCGTCTGTCTCATAGCGCCCTTCGTCGCCATGCTGTGGGTCGGCTCGTACGCGAAGACCGACCCGGCCTTCATCGGGATCCCGTTCTTCTACTGGTACCAGATGGCATGGGTGCTGATCTCCACCGCGCTGACGATGATCGCCTACAAGCTGTGGCAGCGTGACCAGCGCGCCCGTAAGGAAGGTGCGCGGTGAAGGACGGCGTGAACGGCGTCGCACTCGCCGTCTTCATCTTCTTCTTCCTGCTCGTCACGGTCATGGGCTTCCTGGCCGCGCGCTGGCGCAAGGCCGAGAACGAGCACAGCCTCGACGAGTGGGGCCTGGGCGGCCGCTCGTTCGGCACCTGGATCACCTGGTTCCTGCTCGGTGGCGACCTGTACACGGCCTACACCTTCGTCGCCGTCCCCGCGGCGATCTACGCGGCGGGCGCGGCCGGCTTCTTCGCGGTGCCCTACACGATCCTGGTGTACCCGCTGATCTTCACGTTCCTCCCCCGCCTGTGGTCGGTGTCCCACAAGCACGGCTACGTGACGACCTCCGACTTCGTGCGCGGCCGCTTCGGCTCCAAGGGCCTGTCCCTGGCGGTGGCGCTGACCGGCATCCTCGCGACCATGCCCTACATCGCGCTCCAGCTGGTCGGCATCCAGGCCGTGCTGGACGTGATGGGCGTCGGCGGCGGCGAGAACACCAACTGGTTCATCAAGGACCTGCCGCTGCTGATCGCGTTCGGCGTGCTGGCGGCCTACACGTACTCGTCGGGTCTGCGGGCCCCCGCGCTCATCGCGTTCGTGAAGGACACGCTGATCTACATCGTCATCGCGGTGGCGATCATCTACATCCCGATCAAGCTGGGCGGCTTCGACGACATCTTCGCCAAGGCGAGCGAGGCGTACGGCCAGACCAACCCGGCGACGGGCGCGCCGCGCGGTGCGCTGGTGCCGCCGGAGGCGGGCCAGTGGACCTACGCCACGCTGGCGTTGGGCTCCGCCCTGGCGCTGTTCATGTACCCGCACTCCATCACGGCGACGCTGTCCTCCAAGAGCCGTGAGGTGATCCGCCGCAACACCACGATCCTGCCGCTGTACTCGCTGATGCTGGGCCTGCTCGCCCTGCTGGGCTTCATGGCGATCGCGGCCGGGATCAAGGTGCAGAACGGGCAGCTGGCGATCCCGCAGCTGTTCGAGACGATGTTCCCCGACTGGTTCGCCGGTGTGGCGTTCGCGGCGATCGGCATCGGCGCGCTGGTGCCGGCGGCCATCATGTCCATCGCGGCCGCGAACCTCTTCACGCGCAACATCTACAAGGACTTCATCAAGCCGGACGCCACGCCCGCGCAGGAGACCAAGGTCTCCAAGCTGGTGTCCCTGCTGGTGAAGGTGGGCGCGCTGGCCTTCGTCCTCACCATGGACAAGACGGTCGCCATCAACTTCCAGCTGCTGGGCGGCATCTGGATCCTGCAGACCTTCCCGGCCCTGGTCGGCGGCCTGTTCACCCGCTGGTTCCACCGCTGGGCGCTGCTCGCGGGCTGGGCGGTCGGCATGCTCTACGGCACGATCGCCGCGTACGGCGTGGCCTCGCCGACGCAGAAGCACTTCGGCGGCTCCTCCAAGGAGATCCCCGGCATCGGCGAGATCGGCTACATCGGCCTCACGGCGTTCGTCCTGAACGTGGTGGTGACGGTGGTCCTGACGTTCGTCCTGAGGGCCGTGAAGGCTCCCGACGGCATCGACGAGACCAAGCCGGAGGACTACACGGCGGACGCGGGCGACCCCGGGGTGCAGGTGGAACTCCCGCCGGCGACCGCCGGGTCCGCCCACTAGCTTCAGGGAACACGCACAGCGGGCCGCCGTGAACACCACTCACGGCGGCCCGCTGTCGTACGCGTCCCCGGCCGGTCGCGCGTACGCCTCGCCATCGCGTCCCGGAAGCGGTCCGGTTCACCCGGTTCGGGATGCCGCCTGCTTCCGTGGAATCACTCCCGGCTCTCCCGCAACCCGGCCGCCGACCACCGGCCTCGGAAACCCGGGCTCCGTCGTCCCTCCCCTGGGGCACACTCGGCCCATGGACATCGTCATCCGGCCGGCGGAACCCGGCGAGTACGGCCCCCTCGGTGACATCACCGCCCACGCCTACCTCCAGGACGGCCTCTTGGACTTCGGTGAGAGCGACGAGTACCTCGGCGAGCTGAAGGACGTGGCCAAGCGCGCGGCCGCCGCCGAGGTCCTGGTCGCGCTCCGGGGCGACGAGCTGCTCGGCGGCGTCACGTTCGTACCGTCCGGCGGCCCCATGGCCGACATAGCCGGCCCCGGCGAGGCCGAGATCCGCATGCTCGCCGTGTCCCGCGCGGCCCGCGGCCGGGGCGCCGGCGAGGCCCTGGTGCGCTCCTGCGTCGACCGGGCACGGGCCACGGAGGGCTGCGTACGGATCGTGCTGTCGACCCAGCGCACCATGCACTCCGCCCACCGCATCTACGAACGCCTGGGCTTCGTCCGCACGCCGGAGCGGGACTGGAACCCGGTCCCGCACCTGGACGACATCACGCTGCTCACTTACGAGTTGACGCTCTGAAGTCATCCGCGACACAACATATAGGGGCGTGATCCTCACCCGGCACAAGATGTATGCTCATGCTCGCTGTCGCCGCAGGGGAATCCGGTGCGAATCCGGAACTGTCCCGCAACGGTGTATCCATGCCTCTTTTATGGGCGCATGGGCGTCAGTCCGAGGACCTGCCGACAGTGCGCCCGGCCATCCGGCCGGTGTGCCTGACGTCCGGGCCTCGTGGAATGGGCCGGTGGACGCGACGCCGCGTGCGCTCGCGTGCTGCCCCCTGCCCTCGGCGAGGCCCCCTGCCGAGCGAGGGAGAGCCCCACGTGACCATCGCGCCAGCCGATCCGGTCTCAGCCGCAGAGAAAGAGCACGACGGTCCCGGTGCCGCGCTGCTGCGGACCCTGACCGAGCTGACCGCCGACCTCCCCGACGCCGACCCCGGCCGGGTCGCCGCCGCCGCGCTGCGCGGCCGGTCCGCGCGGGCCGACGAGTCGGAGTTGCGCGAGCTGGCGACGGAGGCGGCCGCCGGCCTCATCTCCGAGGATCCCGCCTACTCCCGGCTGGCCGCGCGCCTGCTGACGATCGGCATCCGCGAGGAGGCCGCCTCCCAGGGCGTCACGTCCTTCACCGAGTCCGTCGCGGTCGGGCACCGCGAGGGCCTCATCGCCGACCGCACCGCCGAGTTCGTACGCCTCCACGCCGCCCGCCTCGACGCTCTGATCGACACGGCCGCCGACGACCGCTTCGGCTACTTCGGCCTGCGCACGCTGCACAGCCGCTACCTGCTCCGGCACCCGATCACCCGCAAGGTGATCGAGACGCCCCAGCACTTCATGCTGCGCGTCGCCGCCGGTCTGGCCGAGGACGACACCGCGAGGTCGGTGGACGAGGTCGCCGCGCTCTACGGGCTCATGAGCCGCCTCGACTACCTGCCCTCCTCCCCCACCCTCTTCAACTCCGGCACCCGGCACCCCCAGATGTCGTCCTGCTACCTCCTCGACTCCCCCAAGGACGAGCTGGACTCCATCTACGACCGCTACCACCAGGTCGCCCGGCTGTCGAAGCACGCCGGCGGCATCGGCATCGCCTACTCCCGCATCCGGGCCCGGGGTTCGCTGATCCGCGGCACGAACGGCCACTCCAACGGCATCGTCCCGTTCCTGAAGACCCTGGACGCCTCGGTCGCCGCCGTGAACCAGGGCGGCCGCCGCAAGGGCGCCGCCGCCGTCTACCTGGAGACCTGGCACTCCGACATCGAGGAGTTCCTGGAACTGCGCGACAACACCGGCGAGGACGCCCGCCGGACGCACAACCTCAACCTCGCGCACTGGATCCCCGACGAGTTCATGCGCCGGGTGAACGCCGACGCCCCGTGGTCGCTGTTCTCCCCCGCGGACGTGCCCGAGCTGGTCGACCTGTGGGGCGAGGAGTTCGACGCCGCGTACCGGGCCGCCGAGGCGAAGGGCCTGGCGAAGAAGACCCTGCCCGCCCGCGAGCTGTACGGCCGGATGATGCGCACCCTCGCGCAGACCGGCAACGGCTGGATGACCTTCAAGGACGCCGCCAACCGCACCGCCAACCAGACGGCCGAGCCGGGCCACGTCGTGCACTCCTCCAACCTCTGCACGGAGATCCTGGAGGTCACCAGCGACGGGGAGACGGCGGTCTGCAACCTGGGGTCGGTCAACCTCGGCGCGTTCGTGGACAAGGGCGACCTCGACTGGGAGCGGCTGGACGAGACCGTCCGCACGGCCGTCACCTTCCTCGACCGGGTCGTCGACATCAACTTCTACCCGACCGAGCAGGCGGGCCGCTCCAACGCCCGCTGGCGTCCGGTCGGCCTCGGCGCCATGGGCCTGCAGGACGTCTTCTTCAAGCTGCGCCTGCCCTTCGACTCGCCCGAGGCCAAGGCACTCTCCACCCGCATCGCCGAGCGGATCATGCTCGCCGCGTACGAGGCCTCCGCCGACCTCGCCGAGCGCAACGGCCCCCTCCCTGCCTGGGAGAAGACGCGTACGGCCCGGGGCGTGCTGCACCCCGACCACTACGGCGTGGAGCCGGCCTGGCCGGAGCGCTGGGCGGCCCTGCGCGAGCGGATCGCCGCGACCGGCCTGCGCAACTCCCTGCTCCTCGCCATCGCGCCCACGGCCACCATCGCCTCCATCGCGGGCGTGTACGAGTGCATCGAGCCGCAGGTGTCCAACCTGTTCAAGCGCGAGACGCTGTCCGGCGAGTTCCTCCAGGTCAACTCCTACCTGGTCGAGGAGCTGAAGCGGCTCGGCGTGTGGGACGCCCGCAGCCGGGAGGCCCTGCGCGAGGCCAACGGCTCGGTGCAGGGCTTCGCCTGGATCCCCGAGGACGTCCGCGCGCTCTACCGCACGGCCTGGGAGATCCCGCAGCGCGGCCTGATCGACATGGCGGCGGCCAGGACCCCGTTCCTGGACCAGTCCCAGTCCCTGAACCTGTTCCTGGAGACGCCGACCATCGGCAAGCTCTCCTCGATGTACGCCTACGCCTGGAAGTCCGGGCTGAAGACGACGTACTACCTGCGCTCGCGCCCGGCGACCCGCATCGCCCGCGCCGCCCAGGCCACCGTCCCCGTGCAGGCCACCCCGGACCCCGACGCGGTCGCCTGCTCCCTGGAAAACCCCGAGTCCTGCGAGGCCTGCCAGTAATGAGCAACCAGAACCTTCTCGACCCCGGCTTCGAGCTCACCCTGCGCCCCATGCGCTACCCGGACTTCTACGAGCGCTACCGGGACGCCATCAAGAACACCTGGACCGTGGAGGAGGTCGACCTCCACTCGGACGTCGCCGACCTCGCCAAGCTGTCACCGGCGGAACAGCACCTGATCGGCCGGCTGGTCGCCTTCTTCGCGACGGGCGACTCGATCGTCGCCAACAACCTGGTGCTGACGCTGTACAAGCACATCAACTCCCCGGAGGCGCGCCTGTACCTGTCGCGCCAGCTCTTCGAGGAGGCCGTGCACGTCCAGTTCTATCTGACGCTGCTCGACACCTATCTCCCCGACCCGGAGGACCGCGCGGCGGCCTTCGCGGCCGTGGAGAACATCCCCTCCATCCGTGAGAAGGCGGAGTTCTGCTTCAAGTGGATGGACTCGGTCGAAAAGCTGGACCGGCTGGAGACCCAGGCCGACCGGCGCCGCTTCCTGCTCAACCTGATCTGCTTCGCGGCGTGCATCGAGGGCCTGTTCTTCTACGGCGCCTTCGCCTACGTCTACTGGTTCCGCAGCCGGGGGCTGCTGCACGGCCTGGCCACCGGCACCAACTGGGTGTTCCGCGACGAGACGATGCACATGTCCTTCGCGTTCGACGTGGTCGACACCGTCCGCAAGGAGGAGCCGGAGCTGTTCGACGACCGGCTCCAGCAGGAGGTGACGGACATGCTCCGCGAGGCCGTCGAGGCCGAGCTGCAGTTCGCGCGCGACCTGTGCGGTGACGGCCTCCCGGGCATGAACACCGAGTCGATGCGGCAGTACCTGGAGTGCGTCGCCGACCAGCGGCTGACCCGCCTCGGCTTCGCTCCGGTGTACGGCTCGGAGAACCCCTTCTCCTTCATGGAGCTCCAGGGGGTTCAGGAGCTGACCAACTTCTTCGAGCGGCGGCCCTCCGCGTACCAGGTGGCGGTGGAGGGCACCGTCGACCTGGACGAGGACTTCTGAGCCGGCTCGCTCTCCCGGGCCTCCTGGGCCTCCCGGATCCGATGGTCGATGCGCCGGTCGCGCACGATGCCGATCACGGACGGGAGGACCAGGAGGACCAGCGTCCCGAGTACGAAGATCATGGCGATGAGTGTCTGCGTCTGGTTCGTGTCCATGGACACCACTGTCGCGCCGATGACTCCTTACCGTCAGTGGCAGTACTGCCGTAGACCCTCGAATTACTGCCAGCGGCGAGGCACACTGGGGACATGCTGCAGAACGTGTCCGTCGCCCTCCTCGACGGTGTGAACCCCTTCGAACTCGGCGTGGTGTGCGAGGTCTTCGGCACCGACCGCAGCGACGACGGACTGCCGGTCTACGACTTCGCCGTCGCCTCGGCCGAGGGCCCGGCCCTGCGCATGAACTCGGGCCTCTCGCTGCGGGTCGAGCACGGCCTGGAGCGGCTGGAGACGGCCGATCTGATCGCCGTGCCGGCCGGGCACAGCTTCGCGACCCGGGACTTCCCGCCGGACCTGCTGGACGCCCTGCGGCGCGCCGTCGACCGCGGGGCCCGGGTCCTCAGCGTCTGCTCCGGCGCCTATGTGCTGGCCGCGGCCGGGCTGCTGGACGGGCGGCGCTGCGCCGTGCACTGGAAGCACGCGGAGGACCTCGCCCGCCGCTACCCACGCGTGACCGTCGAGCCGGACGTGCTCTACGTCGACGAGGACCCGGTGATCACCTCCGCCGGCACGGCCGCCGGCATCGACGCCTGCCTCCACCTGGTGCGCAAGGAGCAGGGCTCCGAGGTCGCCAACAAGATCGCCCGGCGGATGGTGGTGCCCCCGCACCGCGACGGCGGCCAGGCCCAGTACATCGAGCGTCCGCTGCCGCGCCCCGAGGCCGACACGATCGGCGAGGTGCTCGGCTGGATGGAGCGGCACCTCGACGAGGAGGTCACCGTCGAGCAGCTCGCCGTCCGGGCCCACATGTCGCCGCGCACCTTCGCCCGCCGCTTCCAGCAGGAGACCGGGACGACCCCCTACCGCTGGGTCCTGCGGCAGCGAGTGCTGCTGGCCCAGCGGTTGCTGGAGGCGACGGACGAGACGATGGACGCGATCGCCGGCCGAACGGGGTTCGGCAACGCGGCCGCGCTGCGCCACCACTTCGTCCGGGCCGTGGGCGCGACGCCGAACGCCTACCGGCGGACGTTCAGGGGCCCCGAAGCGGCCTGACGATCACCGGGCGGTCACCTCGGCACCGGCCGCAGCAGCAGCTCGTGCGGCCGGAGCGTGATGCCGACGCGCGTGCCGTCGTTCGAACCCGCCACCTGCTCGAAGCGGTACTTCGTGGCCAGGGCCGCCGTGATCAGCGTCAGCTGGGCCATCGAGAAGTGGTCGCTCGGGCACTTGCGGTTGCCGGTGCTGAAGGGGCTCATAGCGTGCTTCGGGATGTCCTTGACCCGGTCCGGAAGCCAGCGGTCCGGGTCGAACTCCAGGTGCCGGTCGTACGACTTCGGGTCGCGCTGGATCGCGTACGGGCTGTAGATGATGTCCGCCCCGGCCGGAATGCGGTAACCACCGAGTTCCGTGTCCCGCACCGCCCGGCGCGTCAGAATCCAGACGGCCGGACTCAAACGCATGGACTCGACGACGACATTGTTGGTGTGCCTGAGTCCTCGGACGTCTGCAAATGCCACCGGCCGCCCACCGGTGACGGCTTCCACTTCGTCGCGCACCCGGTCGGCGTGTTCAGGGTGTTCCGCCAGCATATGCAGCAGCCACATGATCGTGGAGGCCACGGTTTCACTGCCGGGGGTGAGGATCGCGACGACCTGATCGTGGATCTCCTGTTCCCCGATGGGGTCGCCATTCTCGTCCTTCGCCTCCAGCAATGCCGTCAGCAAATCGTCCGGCTTTTGACCGGATGCGCGGCGCTCGGCGACGATCTCGTCGACCAGGAGATGCAAATCGGCCAATGCCCGGTTGAATTCGCGGTTGGCCGGGAGCGGCAGCCGGTACAGCGGTCCGAGCGGGACCACCATCCGCCGGTACATGCCGCGGAAGACCGTGGCGAGCGCGACGCACAGCCGCTCCGCCCGCTCGTCCATGTAGTCGCCGCGCAGCAGGCAGCGGGCCGCGATGCGCACGGCCACCCGGAACGACTCCGAGGTGCAGTCGATCGTCCGGCCGGGCTGCCAGCGCTCGGTCAGCGCGTGCGCCTCCTCCTCCATGATCGGCCCGTAGGCGGGGATGGCGTCGAGCCGGAAGGCGGGCTGGATGGTCCGCCGCTGGCGCCGGTGCCGCGGGCCGTTCGCCGTGGCCACGCCCTCCTTGCCGAGCAGTCCCTCCAGGGACTCCCACAGCGGGCCGGCGATGATGAAGTCGTTGCTCAGCGCCAGTGCGCCGGTCAGCTCCGGGGTGGTGACGGCGTGGACCGTCTTCGGCCCGAGCCTCAGGCGGACCACCTCGCCGTGGTCGCGCAGCCGGGACATGAAGGCCAGCGGGTCGCGCACCAGCTTCCAGCCGTGGCCGAGGACGGGGATCCCGCCACCCGCCCGCGGCGGCTCGCGCAGCTCCGGGACCAGAGGTGCTTCAGGCTTCACAGACTCGACGGTCATTTCTCACCTGCCGCTTCGTTGTTGACGTACGGGGGCGTGGACCGGTCGTCCCAGCTGTCGACCATGTACCGGCCGGACTCGTGGTGGAACCAGTAGACCGAGCTGAACCAGTTCCGCATATTGCTCAGGCAGGCCCGCACGGCGGTGCTCAGTTCCTTTCCGCGCACGGTGCCGTCGGCGAGGTCGTCGGCGAACCGCAATGCCTCACGCTCGCTGTCGAGGAAATCCGTGATGCATTCCTCGACGCGTCGCCTTACTTCCACGACCGCCTGTTCCAGGGTCAGTCCCTCATGGGTGATGAGACTGATTCCCAGATTGTGCACCTCGTCGCCCGCTAATTCCTTGGGAAGCGAGCAGAGGTCGTTGTACCAGGCGGCGAATTCCTGACTCAGCAGTGCCGCCCGGCGATATGCCGGGTGTTTCCGCACCGTATCCGGAAGTTCGCACCCGGCGGTCGGTTCCAGCAGATCCGTCCAGATCCAGTGCGCGAAGGTGAGCCGACGCAACGCGAGGTATTCGTCGACGGTCGGCACGATTCCATGGGTGCGGTTGTGGAACTCGCGGTCGTATGCCTCGATCACCGCGTGGAAGTGCCGGGCGAACCGGAGGTTCCACGTCCTCGGCAGGAACGCGTACAGCCGCAGCACGCTGTCCGCGAACCCCGCCACCAGTGGATCCTCGTGGTGCAGATGCTCCCTGGGGGAGTCGAGGGCCGTGTGCAGCCGGTCCCGCAGCCGCCGCCAGCTGACCGGGCGGCCGTGCACGACATCCCGGTCGTGGCGGTCGTCCCAGACGAAGAACCAGGCGCTGTAGTCGGCGATGGCCTGCATCACCTCATCGGAGGCACCGATGTAGTACCCCGCCATGAGGTCGGTGTAGCACAGGCCGTCGGCATATTCCTCCACCTTGTCCGCGGGCATGAGCCGTTTTTCCAGGAGCCAGGCCCGGGTCTTCTCCTGGCACTTCGGCCAATACGGGTGGAGTTGCCGGGGAAACGCCGCCTCGATCACCGGGAGAGAGAGCGACGGTGGTACTGCGATCGTGGTCGGTGCCGATGTGGTGCCGTGTGACAAAGCATGCACGAACTAACCCCTCTCAGCCGCCAGTTGGCGCGGGCGCCCCTCCCTTCGTGCCGGGCGTGCGCCGTTGCATACCCCGCTCATCCCATTCAGCACTACAACTGACCGTTCTGGGAACGCATTTGCTTCATTCACTACCCCACAGTGCCGGGATCCTCCCGTTGTGTGACTGGTGCGGGATCATCAGGAGAGCAGAAGCGATCGAACGTGCGACGGACAGGCGAACGGCACAGACGAACGGCGCCTGTTCAGGGTGGGAAACCCGAACAGACGCCGTGCGCCTGGTGAGGCTGAGGTCTCAGTCGTTCGCGACCACGGGGTAGCGGGGCTCGTTCTCGGCCATCTGCCGCAGCGCGTCCTTGCGCTCGCGCTTGGAGAGCCGGTCGATGTACAGGTATCCGTACAGGTGGTCGGTCTCGTGCTGCAAACACCGTGCGAAGTATCCGGTGCCGCGCACCTTGATCGGGTTGCCCTGCTCGTCCTGCCCGGTCACCTCGGCGTAGTCGGGCCGGGCGAGCGGCGCGTACGCGGTGGGCACCGACAGGCAGCCCTCGTTGCTGTCGTCGAGCCGGCGCTTCTCCGCGGGCAGTTCGACGAGCTTGGGGTTGCAGACCACGCCGGTGTGGCGGACGCCCTCGTCGTCCGGGCAGTCGTAGACGAAGACCTTCGCGTCGACGCCGATCTGGTTGGCGGCGAGCCCCACGCCCTCGGCCGTGCGCTGGCTGGCGAACATGTCCGC
This sequence comes from Streptomyces olindensis, assembly GCF_040645895.1. Classification (NCBI taxonomy): domain Bacteria; kingdom Bacillati; phylum Actinomycetota; class Actinomycetes; order Kitasatosporales; family Streptomycetaceae; genus Streptomyces; species Streptomyces olindensis. Next base: position 153,203 of record NZ_JBEYZD010000011.1, read on the forward strand.
GACGAGCTGCTGCAGCTCCTCGCCGAAGTCGGTGACGTCCTTGCACTCCTTGTGCAGCACCGGGTTCCCGACCACCGTGATCGGCCGCGAGGTCCCCTTCTCCCGCCAGGCCGCCTCGCGCTCCTCGCAGTCCTCCGTGTCGATCACGTACCCCTCGTCATCGACGGGGAGCACGCCCGCGCGCTGCTGATCGGTGTCGTGCTGAGCCATGACGTTACGTACGCCTTCCTGAAACTGACCGGGCTGAGATGCTGATACAGGGTACGCGGGTGTCGGACACCGTTTTTGGGGGCGCGGGGAACTGCGCGAGCAACCGCAACGCAGCCGCACACGACGACGGCGCTAGCACACCTCTTCCAAATCCCGCCAATCCCGAGAATCCGGACTGTCGGCGACCCACCCGTCCAGCAACCCCCGAACCAGCGAAGCCGGCGCAGCCAACCCGCACTCCCGCTCGGGAACCCACAGCTGCCCGTCCGTCCGATGCCCCAGCGGCCCGGGATGCCCCGGCTCACTGTGATCATGCGGATCAAGATGCTCCCCGTCACCCTCGTCCGACGGCATCCGGGACTCCGAGCACATCCGGCACAGCAACCGCACCGAGGAGGACCAGTCCTCCGCGGCGAACCCGGCGTCCGCGGCCAGCTGCTCCAGCGCGTCCCGATCCGACTCGGTGGCCGCTTCCAGCAGGACGACCCAGGTCGGCGCGGGAGACGGCGCCCACAGCTCGATCTCGTCGAACACCGGGTACGTGTGCCCGGCGGCCGTGGTCCGCTCCCCGTGCGGCACCCCGTCGTGCAGCACGACCTCGCCCCAGCGCCGCCCCGACGACGGCAGCGGGATCGACAGCACCTCGATCCGCGCGGGATCCAGCCGCCGCCCCCACACGACCTCGGCCTCCCCCTCCGGGGACAGCCGCACGGCCGCGCTGCCGAGGTCCATGCCGAGGGGCTCACCGGAGTCGTTGGCCGCCCCCGGCACCCGCAGCCCGTAGGCCTGCCAGGCGCGCCGGGCCAGCGGCCAGTCCTGGAGGGCGGTGGCGGCGATGCCGACGTTCCACCAGTCGGGGGCGCCGGTGTCCCGGTCGAGCAGCGCCACGGCCCGCAGACCCGCCGCCCGCGCCTGCTCCCAGTCGTGCCGGAACTTGTGCAGCAGGGCGAGGTTGAACCAGGACTCGGACAGCCAGGGCTCGAGGTCGGCGGCACGTGTCAGCAGTGCGCCCGCGTCCTCGTACCGGCCGTCGCCGATGAGCGTGAACGCCCGGTCTGTGGCCTGCCGCCAGGAGGCGGAGGGCCGGTGCCGTCCCTTGCCGAAGATCCTCACGATTCCCTGCCAGTTCCGTGCGGTGGGCTGGCCGTAGCCGTGCTTCGAGCCCCCGGACACCTTCTCCTTCGCATCCAACCACGTACGGCCTCCGGGGCGCTCATTACCCATGGGTTACCCAGCCAGGGGCAGGGTCAGACTGCTCCTCGCCAGTACCCGGGCCAGTGATTCCACCACCTCCGGGGCGTACTCCCCGGCGGTGGCGAGCCGGAGTTCCTCCAGCGCCGTCAGCGGTCCGCCGGGCCCGCCTTCCCGGGACTTCTCCTCGTAAGCGTTGACGGCCCGGACGATGCGCGCGGCGAGCGGCTGCTCCGCGTAGGGGTCGGCCTGCCGTTCCACGACCACGGCGACCGCCTCGTCGACCCCCGTCTGCCGTACGACGGCGCCGCCGAGCAGCGCGATGCGCCGCTGCTCCGCTGCGGGCAGGCCGGCGGTGGCGCCCGCCGGCACCGGGTCGACGAGGCTGAGCTGGCCGATGTCGTGCATGAGCGCGGCGTACTCCAGCACGGCCAGCTCGGGCTCGGTCAGGCCCAGGTCACGGCCGACGGCCTGGCTGAGCGCGGCGACGCGCCGGGCGTGCCCGCAGGGGGTGTAGCCGGCGACCTCGGTGGCCCGGGCGAGGGAGGCGATGGTCTGCCGGTAGGTCGCCCGGACGGCCGTGTACCGCCGGAACGACATCTGGGCGAGCAGCAGCGGCACGGAGAAGACGGGCAGCGCCCACAGCCCCACGACGGCGACCGCCAGCGCCATCACCGCCCCGGTCGCGATGACGGCGGACCCGATGCCGTACAGGGCGCGCAGTTCGTCCCGCAGCACCGGTCCGAAGGGCCAGCCGGTGCGGGAGTGGGCCAGCGCGGCGGCGAGCACCGCGTCGCACAGGGCGGTCAGGGACAGCAGCGCGAGCAGCAGCAGCGCGTAGGCGGGGCCGCCCCAGTCGTCGAACATGCCGCGGTTGTACGGGGGCTGGAAGCACACGGCGACGAAGCCGACGGTGAGGACGCGGCGCGACAGGTGGTCGAGCGTGGGCCCCTGGCCGCGTGCGACGTGCGGCACGCTGCCGAGCAGCGAGGCGGCCAGGACGACGGCGACGACCTGGGCGGGACCGTGGTGCGTGGCCCGGCCGCCGGCCTCCCCGAGCAGCGCGTACGACAGGGCCGCGGCTGCGCCGAGCGGTGCGGGCTCCCTGATCCGGGCGTCGTTGCGCCGGGTGAGTTCCCCGACGGTGACGAGGACGCCGAAGGCGAGGGCGACGCGGCGTTCCTCGAGTCCGCCGTAGAGGGTGACCGCGAGGGAGCCGGCGGCGAGGAGGGCGGCACAGGCGTGGACGAGGGTGAGGAGCGGGGGCTGCCGCCGCGGGCTCATCGGTGTGCTCCGGGCCGGCTGGAGACGGGTGCGCCGGGCGGGGGCACACGCGGCGGGCGGGCGTCCGGCGCGCCCTCGGCGCCCTCAGCGTCCTCGGCGCCCTCAGCGTCCTCGGCGTCCTCGGCGCCCTCAGCGTCCTCGGTGCCGTCGGCGGTCACGGCGGGGCGCCACCCCGCCCGCCCGACGGCCTCGACCAGGGCGGCGACCATCACGGGGTCGAACTGGCTGCCCGCGCACCGCTCCAGCTCCGCCAGGGCCACCGGCACGGGCCGGGCCCTGCTGTAGCAGCGGTTGGAGGTCATGGCGTCGAAGGCGTCCGCGACCGCCACGACCCGCGCGGACTCCGGGATCTGACGGCCCACCAGGCCGTACGGGTAGCCGCTGCCGTCCAGCCGCTCGTGGTGGTGCAGCACGGCGGCCCGGGCCTCCCCGAGGAAGCCGATGCCGCGCACCATCTCGTGCCCGTACTCGGGGTGCAGCTCGATCACCCGGCGCTCCTCGGGCGTCAGCGGCCCGTTCTTCCGGAGCAGCCGGGTGGGCACGCCGAGCTTGCCCACGTCGTGCAGGATGCCGGCGAAGCGGAGCACCTCGACGCGCTCGTCGTCCATGCCCAGCTCGCGGGCGATCATCATGGAGGCCTGTCCGACGCGCTCGCTGTGCCCGCGCGTGTACCCGTCCTTGATGTCGACGGCCTGGACGAGGGCCCGGATGGTCGCCTGGTGGGCGGCCCGTTCCCGGTGGTACTGGGCGAACGCCCACCACGAGACGCACATCGGCAGCAGCACGAGCAGGGCGGCCACGGGGCCGTACGGGCTGCGCCACAGCACGGCCATCATCAGCCCGGCGAGCCCGTGCACGGCGATCGGCGCCAGGGAGCGCGCCACCAGCCCCCGCCAGGCCCGCCGCACCGGCACGCGCTCGGCCACGGCGAGGATCCCGCCGTCGAGCAGGGCGAGCACCAGGCAGAACGCCAGCACGGCCGCCCCGGCCGGCCCGAGCGCGTAGGGGACGTCGCCCGCGGCGACCGCGTCCCGGCCGCCGAGCAGCCAGTGCGTCCTGGCCGCGGCCCACACCCCGAGGACGAGCTGGGCGGCCCGCCAGATCCGCCGCAGTGCCACGGGCCGCTGCTCGACCTGCGAGAGCAGCGCACCGGGTACCGCCACCAGGGCGGCGGCGGGCGCGGGCAGCAGAAAGGCACCGGCGAGCAGCACGGGGTAGAAGGTCCCGGCCGGATGGGAGATCCCGACGAACCGGGACCGGGCGACGCGCTCACAGCCCGCGTACAGCGCGGCGAGCAGCGCCACGGCCCACCAGGGCGTGCGGACGCCCGGCAGGGGCAGCAGGCAGAGCAGGGCCGTGATGGCGACACAGGCGACGTACGTGCGTACCCGCGCCGGTACCGCTTCCATGAGCCCCTCCCCGGCCATGTCCGTCAGGCCCGGAGCCTAGGGCGGAGGCGGGGGGTTCCGCGGGCGGATGACCCGCGGGTTAGCACGTTCGAGTGACGCGTTCGAGGGTGACTGCCCGCCCGGGGGCGGGGTAGTCGGAAGGCGCGGGAGTGTCAGGACTCCTGCGGTGTGGCGGGCGAGGCCGTGACGTCCTGCTCGGGGACGGCCTGTCCGGAGCGGATCAGCTCGATCCGCCCCATGACCTTGGCGCGCAGGTCGCCCGGTACGTCGTCATGCCCGCAGCAGCGCTTGACCAGCTTCTTCACGGCCTGTTCGAGCCCGTACTTCTCGAGACAGGGCGAGCACTCCTCGAAGTGGTGCTCGAACTTCACGCAGTCCGAGTCCGGCATCTCACGGTCGAGGAACTCGTAGAGATGATCGAGGATTTCGCTGCAATCCGTCTCGTGCGGCTCTCCGCAGCTCATGACCCCGAGCCTTTCGCTTCGTTCGACTCTCCGGCGCCGGCCGGAACCATCCCCCGCTCGCGGGCGTAGTCCTCCAGCATGCCGCGCAGCTGACGGCGGCCCCGGTGCAGCCGGGACATCACCGTACCGATGGGTGTGCCCATGATGTCGGCGATCTCCTTGTAGGCAAAGCCCTCGACGTCCGCCAGATAGACGGCGATGCGGAACTCCTCGGGGATCGCCTGGAGCGCTTCCTTCACGTCCGAGTCGGGCAGGTGGTCGAGCGCCTGCGACTCCGCGGAGCGCAGACCCGTCGACATGTGCGACTCGGCGCGGGCGAGCTGCCAGTCCTCGATCTCCTCGGCCGCCGAGCGCTGCGGCTCGCGCTGCTTCTTGCGGTACGAGTTGATGAAGGTGTTGGTGAGGATCCGGTACAGCCACGCCTTGAGGTTGGTGCCCTCGCGGAACTGGTGGAAGGACGCGTACGCCTTGGCGTACGTCTCCTGCACCAGGTCCTCGGCGTCGGCCGGGTTGCGCGTCATGCGCAGCGCGGCCGAGTACATCTGGTCGAGGAACTCGAGCGCGTCCCGCTCGAAGCGCGCGCTGCGCTCCGCGGCCGTCTCCGCGCCCGTGCCGCCCTGGCCCTCGGGCTGCTCCGCCTGGCCGTGTTCGGTCCCTGCGTCGGTCCCAGTGACCGGACCCACCTCCTCCAGTGTTCTCGTGAGACCGAGACCGGTCTCACCCGAATCGGAGGATAGACGACGATCCGGTCCGCCCGCCGCCCGAATAGAGGCGGTCTTGCCCGCGTGCAGCACCGTCCAGTCCAGGTCGGCACGGCTGCTGCGGGTCGGGCAGATGGTCGAACCCATGCGGCGGACTCCCTCTCCTACGACGTCGGTGCTGGTCTCCAGCACGTACGTCCCGCACAACAGCGCTCGCCGCCCCGGCATTCCCGGAGCTTCACCCGAGTGACCCGGTCCACTCCACGACCGCGTCCGTGATGACCGCCACGGCCTCGTCCTGCGAGATCTCCGCACGTTTGGGCACGGCGAAGCCGTGATCTCCGTACGGGACCTCCACGAGTTCGTAGGCGCCCTGGGGGAACTCCTCCGGCTTGCCGAACGGGTCGTTGCCGCCCTGGACGACCAGGGTGGGCACCCCGGCGCCCAGCAGCTCCTCGGCGCGGGACTTCTCCGGCTTGCCCGGCGGATGCAGCGGGAAGCTGAGCGCCAGCACGGCGTGGGCGCCCAGCTCGGCGGCGGTACGGCAGGCGACCCGGGCCCCGGCGCTGCGCCCGCCGGAGATCACCGGCAGACCCGATTTCGCCAGGGCGGGCCAGATGCCGCGCCAGCCGGCGTCCAGGGTCTTCGGAGCGGGCGCCAGCTTCTTCCCGGCCACCCGCCAGGGCTGCTCCACCCGGGCGACGGCCACGCCGTGGGCGGGCAGGACCTCGGCCAGGGCCACCAGGTCACGGGCCTCGATGCCACCGCCCGCGCCGTGGCTGACGGCGAGCACCAGCCGGGCCTTCTTCGCGCCGTGCCAGGTGATGCGGGCGGTTCCGGCGTCGGTCTCGACGGTCTCGATGGCCGTGCCGGCGGTCTTCGTCACATGCGTCACGTCAGAAGAGTGTGCCCTCTTCGGGTCCTTCCAGCTCCTTGAGCAGCTCCGGCCCGTTGTTGCGGACGTTGCTGACGGCCGTGGCGACGGGGTAGGCGCGCATCAGCCCGGCGGGCGGCGGGGCGAGCAGCTCGCGCAGCTCGTCGGCGTCCGTGCGGGAGGGGTCGAGCCAGGCGTCCCAGCGGTCGGGCGTGAGCATCAGCGGCATCCGGGGGTGGATGTCGGCCAGCGCCCGCGGCCCCTCGGCCGGGGCGACGGCGAGCGGGCTCTGCTCGGCCTCGGTGGTGATGACGGAACACGTCACCCACCAGGCCTGCGGGTGGTCGTCCGGCAGCGTCCGGTCCCGCCAGAACTCGTACAGCCCGGCCATCGCGAAGACCGACCCGTCCGCCGGGGTCACGAAGTAGGGCTGCTTGCGGGGCCGCTTCTTCTTCCCCTCCACCTCCAGCTCGCGCTCCTGCGTGCCGGTGACCCACTCGTAGTAGCCGTCGGCGGGCAGGATGCAGCGCCGGGAGGTGAAGGCGCGGCGGTAGGACGGCTTCTCGTGGACGGTCTCCGCGCGGGCGTTGATCATCCGGGCGCCGCCCTCGGGGGTCTTCGACCAGGACGGCACGAGCCCCCACTTCAGCGTGCGCAGCTGCCGAACCGGGCGCGGGTCGTCCGCGTCTTTCAGGGGGCGGTCCAGGACGGCGTAGACCTCCTTGGTGGGCGCCACGTTGTAGTCGGGCTCGAGGGTCTCCTCGGGCTCCCACTTCTCGATCTCAAAGATTCCTGCGAGATCCTCTGGCCTACGACTCGCCGAATACCGTCCGCACATACGTGCCACACTGCCAGATTCCATCCGACCACAGGGAGCCATTGCCCCACATGGACAGCACCGCAACCGCCTCGCTCGCCTCCCTCTGGGACGAGGTGTCCGGCACCCAGCCCGACCCCGACCTGTGGGTGGTGATCGCGACCCTGGCCGCCGCGCTCGCCGTGGTGGTCCCGCACGGTCTGTGGCGCATCTCGCGCAACGCCATCACCATCGCCCACGAGGGCGGCCACGGGCTGGTGGCCCTGCTGAGCGGCCGCACCCTCACCGGCATACGGCTGCACTCGGACACCAGCGGCCTGACCGTCAGCCGCGGCAAGCCGTACGGCATCGGCATGATCCTCACCGCGGCCTCCGGCTACACCGCCCCGCCCCTGCTGGGCCTCGGCGGCGCGGCCCTGCTGGGCGCCGGCCGCATCACGCTCCTGCTGTGGCTGGCGACGGCCCTGCTGCTGGCCATGCTCGTGATGATCCGCAACGCCTACGGCGCCCTCACCATGATCATCACCGGTGGGCTCTTCGTCCTGGTGTCCTGGCTGGCCGGTCCGCAGGTGCAGGCGGCGTTCGCGTACGCGGTGGTGTGGTTCCTGCTGATCGGCGGGGTGCGCCCGGCCTTCGAACTCCAGGCGAAGCGGGCGCGCGGCGGGGCGGGCGACTCGGACGCGGACCAGCTGTCGCGACTGACGCACGTACCGGCGGGATTGTGGTTCTTCCTGTTCCACGCCGTGTCGCTGTGCTCGCTGATCGGGGGCGGGCGCTGGCTGCTGGAGATGTGACCGGGGTCCGGCACGGCTGAGCCGCGTGGGTGCGCCCGGCCACGACGGCCCGCACTCCGGCCCGGCACCGCTGAGCCGCGTGGGTGCGCCCGGCACCGCTGAGCCGCGCGGGTGCGCCCGGCACCGACGGCCCGCACTCCGGCAACGGCCTGCTTATAAAGTAAAGGCATGGCCCCGAACACCGCAGACACCGCCCTCTGGCCCGCCCCGCACGCGAGCGGAGCCGTCGACGCGACGGTCCACGTGCCCGGGTCCAAGTCGGTCACCAACCGCGCCCTGGTCCTCGCCGCCCTCGCCTCGGAGCCGGGCTGGCTGCGCCGCCCCCTGCGTTCCCGCGACACCCTGCTGATGGCCGGCGCGCTGCGCGCGATGGGCGTCGAGATCGAGGAGGGCGTGGGCCCCGACGGCACGGGCGAGGCCTGGCGGGTGCTGCCCACGGGCCTGCGCGGCCCGGCCACGGTCGACGTCGGCAACGCCGGCACGGTCATGCGGTTCCTGCCGCCGGTCGCCGCGCTCGCCGACGGCCCGATCCGCTTCGACGGCGACCCCCGTTCCTACGAGCGTCCGCTCGACGGCGTCATCGACGCGCTGCGCCTGCTCGGTGCCCGGATCGACGACGACGGCCGCGGCGCGCTGCCGCTGACCGTGCACGGCGGCGGTGCCCTGGACGGCGGCCCGGTCTCGATCGACGCGTCCTCCTCGTCGCAGTTCGTGAGCGCCCTGCTGCTGTCCGGCCCGCGCTTCAACCAGGGCGTCGAGGTCCGTCACACCGGTGCCACGCTGCCGTCCATGCCGCACATCCGGATGACCGTGGACATGCTGCGTGCGGTCGGCGCCCAGGTGGACACGCCCGAGTCGGGCGGTGAGCCGAACGTCTGGCGGGTCACGCCGGGCGCCCTGCTCGGCCGGGACCTGGTCATCGAACCGGACCTGTCGAACGCCCAGCCGTTCCTGGCGGCGGCCCTGGTCACGGGCGGCAAGGTCGTCATCCCGGACTGGCCGGCCCGCACCACCCAGCCCGGTGACCGGCTGCGCGAGATCTTCACCGAGATGGGCGGTTCCTGCGAACTGACCGAGTACGGCCTGGTGTTCAGCGGCTCCGGTGCGATCCACGGCATCGACGTCGACCTGAGCGAGGTCGGCGAGCTGACGCCGGGCATCGCGGCGGTCGCGGCCCTCGCCGACTCGCCGTCGACCCTGCGCGGCGTGTCCCACCTGCGGCTGCACGAGACGGACCGCCTGGCCGCGCTGACCAAGGAGATCAACGAGCTCGGCGGTGACGTCACGGAGACCGCCGACGGCCTGCACATCCGCCCGCGCCGGCTGCACGGCGGGATCTTCCACACCTACGACGACCACCGCATGGCCACGGCCGGCGCGATCATCGGCCTCGCGGTGGAGGGCGTGCAGATCGAGAACGTGGCGACGACGGCCAAGACCCTGCCCGACTTCCCCGACCTGTGGACCGGGATGCTCGGGGCGTAGGACGCGGGGACCAGTCATGCGCCGCTACGGCAAGCACACCGACGAGGACGACATCCGCACCCGCCCGGGCCGCCGGAACACCCGGCCCCGGACGAACATCCGGCCCAAGCACGAGGACGCCGCCGAGGGCCTCGTCCTCACCGTCGACCGGGGCCGTCTGACCTGCCTCGTCGAGGACCGGGTGATCATGGCGATGAAGGCCCGCGAACTGGGCCGCAAGGCGGCCGTGGTCGGCGACCGGGTGGCCCTCGTCGGCGACCTGTCGGGCAGGAAGGACACACTGGCCAGGATCGTGCGCATCGAGGAGCGCACGTCCGTGCTGCGCCGCACGGCGGACGACGACGATCCCTTCGAGCGCGTGGTCGTCGCCAACGCCGACCAGCTGGCCGTCGTCACCGCCCTGGCCGACCCGGAGCCCCGGCCGCGCCTGATCGACCGCTGCCTGGTCGCCGCCTGGGACGGTGGCCTGGAACCGCTGCTGGTGCTGACCAAGTCGGACCTCGCCCCGCCCGAGAAGCTGCTGGAGCTCTACGGCGACCTCGACATCCCCTACGTCGTCACCAGCCGGGCGGAACTGGAGTCCGGCGCCGCCGTCGAGCGGGTGCGCGAGCAGCTCGACGGCAAGATCACCGCGTTCGTCGGGCACTCCGGTGTCGGCAAGACGACCCTGGTCAACGCGCTGGTGCCCGAGGAGCGGCGGCGTTCGACCGGGCATGTGAACGCGGTGACGGGCCGCGGCCGGCACACCACCACCTCGGCGCTGGCGCTGCCGCTGTCCGACAGCGACGGCTGGGTGATCGACACGCCGGGCGTGCGGTCCTTCGGGCTCAACCACGTCGACCCGTCCCGGGTCATCCACGCCTTCCCCGACCTGGAGCCGGGCACCGAGGGCTGCCCGCGCGCGTGCAGTCACGACGAGCAGGACTGCGCGCTGGACGCGTGGGTGTCCGAGGGGCACGCCGACCCGGCCCGGCTGTACTCGCTGCGCCGGCTGCTGGCCACCCGGGAGCGCAAGGAAGGCGACTGACCTCCGCGTTGTTTGTGATGGCGTGCGGACGGTAAGTGCATAATCGCACCAAGCCGGATGCAAGCCTGAGCAAAACGCGACGAAGCGGTCACTGAACGTGAGGCTACGGGAGGACGACACATGGCGTGGCTGCTGGTCATCGTGGCCGGGTTGCTCGAGACCGGTTTCGCCGTGTGCCTGAAGCTGTCGCACGGCTTCACCCGGCTCTGGCCGACGGTCGCGTTCTGCGTCTTCGCCCTCGGCAGCTTCGGTCTGCTGACCCTTGCCCTGAAGAGACTCGACGTCGGTCCCGCCTACGCCGTGTGGACCGGCATCGGGGCGGCGGGGACGGCGATCTACGGCATGGTGTTCCTGGGTGACCTGGTGTCGACGCTGAAGATCGTGTCGATCAGCCTGGTCATCATCGGCGTGATCGGGCTGCAGTTGTCCGGTTCGACGCACTGACGGGCCGTCAACCGGCGTGCCGGTGCAGGGCGCTGCGGACGAGGTCGGCGACGCCGCCGTCGCCGGGCGGCGCGGCCACGCAGGACAGCGCGAGCCGGACGGCGAGTTCACAGGAGCGGGCCAGCTCGGCGGTGTCGGACTTGGGTGTGCCCGGCCCGGCCAGGACCGAGACGGCCCGGTCGCGGACGAGGGCGACGAAGTCGCCGGGCGAGGGCAGCGGGCCGTCGGCGCGGCGCTGGGCCGGCACGGCGGAGGTGGACGGGACGGCCGACAGGGCCGGGGAGGGCAGCCGTTCGCTCCAGCAGCCGGTGAGCATGGCGCGGACGAGGGCGTTGTCACGGGCCGCGGAGGTGGTCCACTCGGCGGTGGCGGTGAGCCGGTCGCGCGGCTCGCTGTGCTCGGCGAGGGCGCGGTCGACACCCGCGAGGTAGCCGTCGGCTTCCCTTCTCACCAGCGCCCGGGCGAGCCCGTCCTTGCTGCCGAACTCGTTGTACAGCGTCTGCCGGGAGACTCCGGCCGCCGCGGCCACGTCCACCATGCGCACAGCGGACCACGGCCGGCGCGCCAGCGCCGTGTAAGCGGCGTCCAGTAGAGATTCCCGCGCTGCAGGCATCATCGCCTCCCCTTGGGGCGAGCGGCTCTGCGCCCAGATTTGACGCGCGTGAAACCACTGTCAAGGGTTCGCGAACGCGCGTGGGGGCGCGTTTCGGCCGTGTCGCGCGGGGCGTCCGCCCGACCGGGCGCCCCTCAAGCGGGTCACCCCACCACTCCCCCACCCACACAAACCCCCTGTAGCCCCACCCCCACCTCGGCAGATAGGTTCGTCACATGCCCGACTATCTCGACGACCTGCGCCTCGCCCACGTCCTCGCCGACGCCGCGGACGCCGCGACGACGGACCGGTTCAAGGCCCTCGACCTCAAGGTCGAGACCAAACCGGACATGACCCCGGTGAGCGAAGCGGACAAGGCCGCGGAAGAACTCATCCGCGGCCAACTCCAGCGCGCCCGCCCGCGGGACGCGATCCTCGGCGAGGAGTACGGCGTCGAGGGCACCGGCCCCCGCCGCTGGGTGATCGATCCGATCGACGGCACGAAGAACTACGTGCGCGGCGTCCCCGTCTGGGCCACTCTCATCTCCCTCATGGAGGCCGGCGAGGGCGGCTTCCAGCCGGTCGTCGGCGTCGTCTCCGCCCCGGCCCTCGGCCGCCGCTGGTGGGCCGCGAAGGGCCACGGCGCGTTCTCCGGCCGCAGCCTCACCAAGGCCTCCAAACTGCAGGTCTCCCGCGTCTCCAAGCTCTCCGACGCGTCCTTCGCCTACTCGTCGCTCAGCGGCTGGGAGGAGCAGGGCCGCCTGGACGGCTTCCTGGACCTGACCCGCGAGGTGTGGCGCACACGCGCGTACGGCGACTTCTGGCCGTACATGATGGTCGCGGAGGGCTCCGTCGACATGTGCGCCGAGCCGGAGCTGTCCCTGTGGGACATGGCCGCCAACGCGATCATCGTCACGGAGGCCGGCGGCAGCTTCACGGGGCTCGACGCCCGCCCGGGCCCGCACAGCGGCAACGCGGCCGCGTCGAACGGCCTGCTCCACGACGAGTTGCTCGGATACCTCAACCAGCGCTACTGACTGCCCCCTTGTTGACCCTCCCTTTGCCTGCCACTCTGGGAGTCCCCCCACTTGTGAACTTGTGAAAAGCTGAACAAAGGCGGGGACACTCCCAGGAGGTGGCTCCATCCATGCTCGTCCGTGACGCCATGAGCACCGTCGTCCTCACCATCGGTCCGACCCACACGCTCCGCCAGGCCGCCGCGCTGATGTCCGCCCGCCGGGTCGGCGCGGCGGTGGTCCACGACCCGGACGCCGGCGGCATCGGCATCCTCACCGAACGCGACATCCTCAACTCCGTGGGCCTCGGCCAGGACCCGGACACGGAACGCGCCCACGCCCACACCACCACCGACGTCGTGTTCGCCGCTCCGGCCTGGACCCTGGAGGAGGCGGCCGGCGCCATGGCCCACGGCGGTTTCCGGCACCTCATCGTGCTGGACGGCGGCGAACCCGCCGGCATCGTCTCGGTCCGCGACATCATCCGCTGCTGGGCTCCGGCACGTCAGCGGGTCCCCGCCTGACGGCCCCGGAGCGAACGGACGGGCCGGGCCCCCGAGGGGAACCCGGCCCGTCCACTACCGCAAGCGGTCCAGTGCTGGAGTTCAGCCGCGCAGGGCCTGGACCGCGGCCTCCAGCCGCTTGCCGTAGTCTCCGTCGGCCCGACGGAAGTTCTCGATCGCCCGCTCGACGATGTCGTCGCGCGAGACCTTGGCGATGAAGCCCGCCAGGTTGGCGATCAGGCGCTCCTTCTCGTCCTCCGACATCAGCCGGTAGAGGTTGCCCGCCTGGACGAAGTCGTCGTCCTCGGCGTGCACCGGAGCCGGGTGGTTGCCGGTGGCGCCGCTCACGGCCGTGGCGGACCACAGCGGCCGGTCCGTCTGGTACGGGCCGCCGAAGCTGTTCGGCTCGTAGTTCTTGGCGCCCCCGTGACGACCGTCGTAGAGGTACCCGTCACGGGAGTTGGTGCGCGCCACGGTGGCGTGCGGGCGGTTCACCGGCAGGTGGTCGGCGTTGATCCCGACGCGGTAGCGGTGGGCGTCGCCGTACGCGAAGAGGCGGCCCTGGAGCATCTTGTCCGGGGACGGACCGATGCCCGGCACGAAGTGGGCGGGGCTGAAGACCGACTGCTCGACCTCGGCGAAGATGTTCTCCGGGTTGCGGTCGAGCTCCAGCTTGCCGATCTCGACGACCGGGTAGTCCGCGTGCGGCCAGACCTTGGTCAGGTCGAACGGGTTGAACCGGTACGTCGCCGCCTCGGCCACCGGCATGATCTGCACGCCGACGGTCCAGCTCGGGTACTCGCCGCGCTCGATCGCCTCGCGCAGGTCACGCTGGTGCGAGTCGGGGTCCTCACCGGCGAGCCGGGCGGCCTCCGCGCTGGTGAGGTTCTTGATCCCCTGGTCCGTCTTGAAGTGGTACTTCACCCAGAAGGCCTCACCGGCCGCGTTGCTCCACCGGAAGGTGTGCGAGCCGAAGCCGTCCATGTGCCGGTACGAGGCCGGGATGCCCCGGTCGCCGAAGAGCCAGGTCACCTGGTGCGTGGACTCGGGCGACAGGCTCCAGAAGTCCCAGACGTTGTCCGCCTCGGTCGAGCCGGTGTACGGGTCGCGCTTCTGGGTGTGGATGAAGTCCGGGAACTTGATGGCGTCCTTGATGAAGAACACCGGGGTGTTGTTGCCGACGAGGTCGTAGTTGCCCTCCTCGGTGTAGAACTTCAGCGCGAAGCCGCGCGGGTCGCGGACGGCGTCCGCCGCGCCCAGGTTGCCGGCCACGGTCGAGAAGCGCAGGAAGACCTCGGTCTGCTTGCCGATCTCGGAGAGGAACGCGGCGCGCGTGTACGGGGTGACATCGGCGGTCACCGTGAAGGTGCCGTAGGCGCCCGCACCGCGCGCGTGCACCACGCGCTCCGGGATGCGTTCACGGTTGAAGTGGGCCAGCTTCTCCAGCAGGAGCTGGTCCTGGACGAGCACCGGGCCGCCGACGCCCGCGGTCTCGCTGTTCTGGTTGTCGGCGACCGGAGCCCCGGCCTCCGTCGTAAGCGGTCCCTGCGTCACGTGCGCCTCCTGCACCCATCCTGGCCAAACCTGATCCTTGGCCAAAGTCGTTCTCGATCCTACAATAGACATTGTCTAAAGCAAGCGCGGCTCTAAAGTCACACCTGTTCGGGACCTGGTCCCCTTTGCTGTTAGGCTGGTGGCCATGAGTGACCTTCTGGAACGCCTGCGCGGACGCGGATGGCGGATGACCGCGCAGCGGCGCGTCGTGGCCGAGGTCCTCGACGGCGAACACGTCCATCTGACGGCCGACGAGGTCCACGCCCGGGCCGTCGCCAAGCTGCCCGAGATCTCCCGGGCGACCGTCTACAACACGCTCGGCGAGCTCGTCTCCCTCGGCGAGGTGCTGGAGGTCTCCACCGACCAGCGCGCCAAGCGGTACGACCCGAACGCCCACCGGCCGCACCACCACCTGGTCTGCGCCCAGTGCGGCGCGATCCGGGACGTGCACCCGATCGGCAACCCGCTGGCGGACCTCCCCGACTCCGAGCGCTTCGGCTTCACGGTCTCCGACGTCGAGGTGACGTACCGCGGCGTCTGCCCGAACTGCGCGGCCGCCTAGTCTTCGCAAGGCCAAAGCCCCGGCACCGCGAGGAACGCGGACAGCCGCGCCTCCAGCTCCTTGTGCACCTCCTGGGTGCCGCAGATGAAACGGACGGAGGCCATGCCGTAGCCCCAGCGGTCC